>NZ_JABUZE010000127.1:0-6383 GCF_014897805.1 Halomonas sp. 3F2F | reverse complement strand
AGCTATGAAGCTGATCACGCGATTAATTTTGAATAAGCACTTAAGTTGGGAGCATGATCGAGCGTTTATTTACGGAAAAGAGATCGTTACCAAGAGGAAAATAGCCTGGTATGCAGATGCGCCGGTCTCTTATACCTACTCTGGATATACCAAGATGGCGTCAGTGTGGCCTGGTTTTTTACAAGAGATTAACCAGGTAGTGGAGAGTAACTGCGGTGACGTATTTAATTCGTGCTTGTGTAACTTCTATAGTTCAGGCGCGGAAGGTATGAGTTGGCACAGTGATGCTGAAAAAGACCTGGTTGAGAATGGTGTGATTGGCGCGTTGAGCCTAGGTGGCGAAAGGAGATTTTCGTTTAAACATAAACAAACAGGGGAGAGTCTATCGCTTAATCTAGAGCACGGTAGTCTGTTGGTGATGAAAGGTGCCACGCAGCAAAACTGGCTACATAGCCTGCCTAAAACCAAGAAAGATTGTGAGCCGCGGGTGAGCCTCACGTTTAGGCAAATGCGCTAATCAACTGTTGATACAGGCTGATAGCTTATCTGTCGCGAGTGAAAGAAAGGTAGGAGGTGGCAGCTCTAAATCGGTCGCGAACTAAAACTGCCCTCTGCTTGTGCCGTTGTTGGCATGCCCTAAGCGGCGCGGCTTTGCTCCGTCACTTTTGACTCTGTTGCGGGGAAGCGGTGCCATTGCCGTGGATGGACGAAGAGGCGCTGTCCACGGCGCATCTCAAGCTGCTCAAAATCAGCATGACGCACCGTTGCAAGCCATGGCTTAGCCAGCCAGTCGGCTTCCAGCTCAACACGCACTTCAGCACCTACCGGTGAAATGGCAGTCACTGTCACCGGCAGATGACTCTCTGCACTAGGCTGCTGGGCAAGGCGCACTTCATGAGGACGTAGCAATAGCTCTTCGTTACCGTCAGGCAAGTCAACATTGAGATGGGCGTCACCGCAGGTGAGCACACCTTGGTGTACCTTGCCTTCCAAGTGGTTAACGTCGCCAAGGAATTCAAATACAAAACGATTTTTGGGCGAACGATAGAGCGTTTCAGGCGTATCAATTTGCTCGATACGTCCGTTGCTCATCACCACCACACGGTCAGAAAGTTCCAGCGCTTCTTCTTGATCGTGGGTAACAAACACGCTGGTAAAGTTAAGCTCTTCATGCAGGCGGCGTAACCAGCGTCGTAGATCCTGGCGCACCTTGGCATCCAGCGCGCCAAATGGCTCATCCAAAAGCAATACGTCAGGCTCAACGGCCAAGGCGCGGGCGAGAGAAACACGTTGCTGCTGGCCGCCAGAGAGCTGGGCAGGCAAACGGTTAGCTAAATGCTGCAGCTGAACCATTTCCAACAGCCTAAAGACGCGGGCGCGAATCTCGCCGTTGGATGGGCGGCGCTTTTTGGGCATCACGGTTAGCCCAAAGGCTACATTGTCGTACACGCTCATATGGCGGAAGAGAGCGTAGTGCTGGAAAACAAATCCAATGCGGCGATCGCGAACGTGAACGTTGGTTACATCGCGGTCGCCGAACAGTATTTTACCGGGTTGAGGAGAGCGATCAGCGCTCTCCAAGCCGGCAATAATACGCAGCAGTGTGGTTTTTCCTGAGCCAGACGGGCCAAGCAGACCGACTAGTTCGCCTTCATGAATGTCCAGGTTGATCGGCTCAAGCGCTTGAGTGTTGGCAAAGTGCTTGGCGATGTTCTGTAGGCGAATACTCATAAAAATGCCTCCTGGCGCGCTGCGCGCCATTCCAGGCCTGCCTTGGCCGCAAGGGTTAACAGGGCAATAAGGGCCAGCAGCGCGGCGCTAGAAAACGCGCCCACCGCGTTGTAATCCTGATAAAGCTGCTCTAGATGCAGCGGTAAGGTGTTGGTCTTGCCGCGAATAGCTCCGGCGACCACCGAAACGGCACCAAATTCCCCCACGGCACGCGCGTTAGTGAGGATGATCCCGTAGAGCAGTGCCCAGCGAATGTTGGGTAACGTGACACGCCGAAAGGTGGTCCAGCCGCCAGCGCCGAGGGTCACGGCGGCTTCTTCTTCTCGGGAACCTTGGGCCTGCATGAGCGGAATAAGTTCACGTGCCACAAACGGGCAGGTCACGAAAATAGTTACCATCAAAATGCCGGGCCAAGCGAACATCAGTTGAATATCGTGGGTGTCTAGCCAACTGCCAATCCAGCCATTACGGCCATATAGCAACAGATAGATAAGCCCAGCCACAACGGGGGAAACGGCAAATGGAATATCGATCAGCGTTTGTAAAATACGCCGGCCTGGGAAACTGAAGCGGGTAACCAGCCACGCCAAGGCGACACCGAATACTAGGCAAATCGGTATGGTTAATAACGCAATGACGAGCGTCAGGCCAATCGCGTGCAGGGTGAACGTATCGCTAACGTTGGCCCAAAAGACCATCACGCCTTGGGAAAACGCCTGGGCAAAAATTGCCACCAAAGGTAGCAGCAAAAATAGCGCTGACAGCAACAGAGCGGCACCAATGAGTAAACGCCGCACAGCGGGTGCATCACCTATCCGGCGCATTAGCCTGTTCCTCCATGCAAGCGGCGCACAAAGCGGCCTTGCCAAATATTGATCGCCAGCAGTAGGGTCAGTGACACAAAGAGCACGACGGAGGCAATTGCGGAGGCACCCGCGTAGTCATACTCCTGCAGTTTGACGAAAATCATCAGCGCAGTGATTTCGGTTTCGTACGGCATATTACCCGCGATAAAAATAATCGCCCCGAATTCACCTAACGAGCGCACAAAGGCTAGCCCGGTGCCAGTAACGAGAGCTGGCCATAGATGCGGCATGATCACACGCCAGAACGCCACGCCATCGGTTGCGCCAAGAGACATCGCTGCTTCATCAACTTCTGCGGGTAAATCCTCTAGCACCGGCTGTACGGTGCGCACCACGAACGGAATGCTGGTAAACGCCATGGCCAGTGCAATGCCTACCCAGGTGTAAGCTACCTGGAACCCTAGCGGCTCTAATAAGCTGCCCATCCAGCCGTTACTCGCATACAGCGTAGCGAGGGTAATACCGGCTACCGCTGTGGGAAGCGCAAAGGGCAGGTCCATTAAGGCATCTAGCAGGCGCTTGCCGGGAAATTCATAGCGAACCAGTACCCAGGCAAGTAGTAAGCCAAATACTGCATTAACCAGCGCCGCGACAGCCGCCGCTCCTATGGTGACCATGTAACTGGCTACCACACGGCCTTCGGTAATAATGGCCCAGTATTCGGTAAGGCTAAGCCCTGCCAACTGGCCAAACAGCCCGGTGATCGGGAGAAGGAGAACCAGCGAAATGAAGAGAACGCTGATCCCCATAGATAGGCCAAAGCCCGGCAGCACGCGTGCGCTGCCGGACCGCCATAATGCTAGCTGGCTCATGGGGTTCCGTTAACGACGTTGCAGTTGATCAAGTAGGGCGCCGCCTTCAAAGTGGTTTTCCATTGCTTCTTCCCAGCTACCAAACACATCTTCAACTTCAAGAAGTTCGGTATCGGGGAATTGATCGGCAAATTCGGCCACAACCGTTTCGTCGTGAACGCGATAGTTAAAGCCTGCCAGCAAGCGCTGGGTGTCTTCACGGTAGAGATACTCAAGATAACTCTGGGCAAGGTCGCTGTTGCCATTGCGCTCAGCATTTTCACCCACCACCGCAACGGGGAACTCTGCCAGAATGCTGACCGGCGGCACGATGACCTCGTAGTCGTCGCTGCCGTATTCGCCACGGATGTTGTTTACTTCTGATTCAAAGCTGATCAATACGTCGCCAATGCCGCGTTCGATAAAGCTCGTGGTGGCACCTCGGCCGCCGGTATCAAACACCGCAACATTGCGCAGGAAGGTGCGCATGAAGTCTTGAATCTTTTCTTCATCACCGTCGAATTCATTTTCCGCAAAGCCCCAAGCCGCTAGATAGGTATAGCGGCCGTTGCCGGATGTTTTAGGATTGGGAAAAACGATTTGTACGCCTTCCTTCGCGAGATCATCCCAGCTTTCGATGCCTTTCGGGTTGTCTTTACGCACCAAAAACGCCGTAGTGGAGTAGTAAGGGGAGGCGTTATTGTCGAATGCGTCTTGCCAGTCTTCGGCCACTAGGCCTGCATCTGCAAGTACTTGAACATCAGTCACCTGGTTAAAGGTAACGACATCCGCACGCAAGCCTTGCATGATCGCGCGCGCTTGTGCTGATGAGCCGCCGTGAGACTGACTAATAGCAATCTCTTCACCGTGCTCTTCTTGCCACCATGCTTGGAATTCCGGGTTGATAGCCGAAAACAGTTCACGGGCAATATCGTAAGAAGAGTTCAGTAACTCGCGCTCTTGCGCCATCGCCGTGTTTGAAACAGCGGTGACAGCCACAGTCGCGCCAACAGCGGTGGCTATCAGGCTACGGCGCAGGCCAGTGCGGAAAAAAGTAGATCGCGTCATTACAGGCTCCTTGTATATGGGGGCGATTTAATCGCAATGAGGATAAGGTTAAACCTGTGATTGTGGAATTACAATTATGTTTTATATTCTATTTGGAAATATGTATTTAAAGATATGCATTCATTGTCGGCTGAGCTTTAACGGCAGGGAGATGGGGCTTCTTAGGTGGCTCTGGTAAGATAGGGGCCTTCCTTTCCCCTGTTAACCTAGGAATGCACTATGAGCGCTGAGCAGGACTTCCTGATTGCCCCTTCGATTCTTTCCGCTAATTTCGCGCGTCTTGGTGAAGAGGTCGACAATGTGTTGGCCGCTGGAGCCGATATTGTCCATTTCGATGTCATGGATAATCACTATGTGCCGAACCTGACGATTGGGCCGATGGTCTGCAAAGCTCTGCGCCAGCACGGCGTGACGGCGCCCATAGACGTCCACTTAATGGTTAAGCCTGTAGATCGTATGATTGGCGATTTTAGTGAGGCTGGGGCGAGTTACATTACGTTTCACCCGGAAGCTTCTGAGCATGTTGATCGCTCGTTACAGCTAATACGCGATAGTGGCTGTAAAGCAGGACTGGTATTTAATCCGGCAACACCGCTTTCGTATCTCGATTATGTCATGGACAAAGTTGATATGGTGCTGTTGATGAGCGTTAACCCGGGTTTTGGCGGTCAGTCATTCATTCCCGGTACGCTGGATAAATTGCGTGAGGCGCGGGCACGTATCGATGCCTCAGGTCGCCCGATCCGCTTAGAAATCGACGGTGGGGTTAAGGTAGATAACATAGCTGATATCGCCGCTGCGGGTGCCGACACCTTCGTCGCTGGTTCAGCTATTTTTAACGCTCACCAGTCAAGCGACCCGCACGGTTACGATAGCGTTATCCAGCAAATGCGCGCCGAGTTGGCAAAGAATAACGGCTAAGCAAACAGCTTAGTGCAATTTCATACGGGGCTTTAAGTAGCGGTTTAACTTATCAACCAGCCATGCGAGCCCCGTTTTGGGTGCGCCATGAATAGAAAGTTGGTGCATTCGATAAAGTGAAGCGTAGGCTTGGCGCGCTAACCAACCCTCTAAAAACAGCCCACGAGACGCGGAACTGCGCATCAACTTTCCTACCGCATCGTAGCGGGCGAGCGACACCAGCGAACCATGGTCACGATAAGTAAAGCTTTGCAGTGGTTTGCTATCCAGGCAGTGCATCAGGTTTTTGGCGAGTAACGTTGCCTGTTGATGAGCAGCCTGTGCCCGGGGTGGCACGGAGCTGCCTTCGCCCTGAGGGCAGTCGGCGCAGTCGCCCATGGCAAAAATATAAGGGTCATCGACGCTCTGCAGCGTTTGGTGGACGTTAATCTGATTTTTCTTATTAGTGGTCAGGTCTAATTCAGCCAAAAATGGCGGTGCTTTGATGCCCGCTGCCCACACGTTCAGATCCGTTTCGATAACCTCGCCATCGCCGGTTACCAATTGATACTGCTGAGCTTCTTGAATAGCGGTACCGACGTGAACGGTGACCCCCATATTTTCCAGCTCTTGCTGCACTGTTTCACTAATACGCTCTGACAAACCGGGCAGCAGGCGGGGGGCAGCTTCGATGAGGTGTACGCTAATCGTTTGGTGGTCAACAGCGGTTACGCCGTAGGCGTTAACCCAGCTTATTCATGAGGCCGACCTGAAAACGAAGATAGCGGATGGTATTCTCTTGAAAATTCAGTGTGTTCCGCCAAGAATCTGAACCAAGAGAGCCATCCGCTATGGGTGAAAGCCTATCCACCTGGACGCCCTCATGCAACGGCGCTGTCCGTGTTGAGCTGAGCGGCCAGCGCACTACCAGCGACAGCGGCGCTCTGCTGTTGCGTGAGGCCCTCGACAACAGCGGCGTGATTGAGGCGCTGGAAGACAATCTGGTCGATCGACGCCACCCGCTGCG
>NZ_JABUZE010000125.1:0-815 GCF_014897805.1 Halomonas sp. 3F2F | reverse complement strand
GACTTCGAAGGCGACCGGGTCACTAACACCAACCTCTCCCAGGGCCAGCGCAAGCGCCTGGCGATGCTGCTGGCAGTAGCCGAGCAGCGCGACCTATTGCTGCTGGACGAGTGGGCTGCCGATCAAGACCCGCAGTTCCGGCGGGTGTTTTACCGCGAGCTACTGCCGCAGCTCAGAGCGCTGGGCAAAACGCTGGTGGTAATCAGCCACGACGACCACTACTTCGATCAAGCCGATCGGCTGCTGGAAATGCGCGGTGGGCAGCTGGTGGAACTCACCGGTGAGCAGCGCGAAGCGGCCAGCCGCGATGCGGTGGCGAGGGTGAGTTGAAAATTCCGTAGTGGGATAAAATTGAAGAGGCGTCGTTGTTCTCAGGTGTTGCGCCGCTTGATGGCTTTGGGAGCATAACCGAAGAAGCGTGTGAAAGCTGAGCTGAAGTTGCTTGGGTGCCGATAGCCTGTGGCATAGGCAGCCTGAGCGACCTGTTGACCGCTCTCCAGCAGCGCATGGGCGTGGCGCATGCGCTGTTGGTGAAGAAAGTGTTGAGGGGTGGCCCCAAACATGCGACGAAACCCCTGCTTGAGTTTCTGTTCCCCCAATCCTACCCGAACCCCTAAATAAGCCAGCGTCAATGGACGGTCTAACTCACTGAGAATAATCTCGTGGGCCTGAACGATGCGTTCGGCGTCTGCGCTGGCAATGTGCTGTGTAGGGCGGGGTTCCGGCAGCAACGATTCGAGCTGTTCCCCCAATAGGCTAAGGGCGTGAATGTGTTGCTGGATGCGAGAACCGCCTGTTTGGAGGCATGCCTGGAG
>NZ_JABUZE010000126.1:0-1435 GCF_014897805.1 Halomonas sp. 3F2F | reverse complement strand
CGCTGGTGTCGGCTGTGAGCGTTTCATCTTCGATCGCATCGCCGCTGATTGCCACGCCACCCGTCGGTGCATCATTGACGTTGGCGACGCTACCCGTGGCAGCAGATGTCACGGCTTCGGCGGTGCCCTGCCCGTCGGTGTAGCTGACTTCAACGGTGATTGCCTTGCCCACTTCAGCCTGAGTCAAGGTGTAGGTGCTGCTGGTGGCACCGGTGATGGCAGTGTCATCGGCCTTCCAAACGTAGCTGAAAGCGCCCAGGCCATCCTCATCGGCCAGAGCGCTGGTGTCGGCTGTGAGCGTTTCATCTTCGATCGCATCGCCGGTAATGATGACATCGCCAGCGGGGGCATCGTTGACGTTGGCCACGCTATCCGTGGCAGCGGATGTGACCGTTTCAGCGGTACCCTGATCATCGCTATAGCTGACTTCAACGGTGATTGCCTTACCCACTTCAGCCTGAGTCAAGGTGTAGGTGCTGCTGGTGGCACCTGTGATGGCAGTGTCATCGGCCTTCCAAACGTAGCTGAAAGCGCCCAGACCATCCTCATCGGCCAGAGCGCTGGTGTCGGCTGTGAGTGTTTCATCTTCGATCGCATCGCCGCTGATTGCCACGCCACCCATCGGTGCATCGTTGACGTTGGCGACGCTACCCGTTGCGGCAGATGTGACCGCTTCGGCGGTGCCCTGATCATCAGTGTAGCTGGCGCGAACGCTGATGGCAGCACCCACATCGGCTTGGGTCAGGGTGTAGGTTGCGCCGGTGGCGGCGATGATTTCATTACCATCGCGTAGCCACTGGTAGGTCACCATGCCCAGGCCGTTTTCGTCCGCCAGGGTGTTGGAGGCAGTTAAAGTCGCGTCTTCTACCGCATCGCCTGTGATGGTGACGTCACCAGTAGGCAAGTCGTTAACGTTAATTGTCGACGTGGCAATAGCAGAGTCAGCCTCTCCATCAGAGGCTCTCAGCGTCAGCGTTGTACCACTTCCTTCGTCTTCCGGCTTATATTGAATATTGGAGACTGTATCCAGATAAGTGTTAATAGCATCAGGTGTTCCCTCGAGCGTCAGGGTGTTGGTATCTGAGCCACTCACAACAACACCTGTATCAGAACTTGCAGCCAATGTTCCCGAAGGAGTGCTTATCTCAAGTGTAATTTCATCACTATCAATGTCTGCCAGACTGACGGCAGATAAATCAAGGTCAGATATCGAGCCAATAGCGACCGTTATACTAGCCGGCACTCCAGTTAGCGTCGGAGGGTTATTGACGCTGATCGTTATAGAGGCAGTATCGTCTGCCGTACTATCCTCATCTTCGTCATCAACAGCAACTGTCAGAGAGTAACTATTGTTGTTCAGCTGACTGTCATCGGCAACAGTAATCTGACCGTTACTAAGTGAATCCGCATAAGTTATGGTGTATAAAGCGAGGCT
>NZ_JABUZE010000124.1:0-1223 GCF_014897805.1 Halomonas sp. 3F2F | reverse complement strand
GGAAACGCTGATCAATTTGTATCTGGGCAACTGAAGCGCTCAATGTGACCCGAGTATTGTCACCGCGATCAATCTTTAGCCACTGTCAGTGCGTTTTTTAACTGGCAGCCTTGTTTTCCGGCTGCCCTGCCGAATTCAAGACACACTAACCCCATCAATATGCCTCTGACATCGTCCCGCCAGTACCAGATTGGCCAGTGCAAATAAGCTAAACAGCTGCGCCTGGTTCTTGGCCAGTCCCTTGTAGCGAACCTTGCGGTAGCCAAACAGGTTCTTGATGACATGAAACGGGTGCTCGACCTTGGCGCGGATACTGGCCTTAGTCTTTTCGAGGGCCAGCAGCAGCGCTTTCTTCCGGCTGTCTTCCATTCGCTTGATGGCGCCGCGTCTGGCAGCGGCGCAGCACCGAGTGTCCGGGCCATGCTTGCCTTCACCCAGATATTTCTCCATGCCGAGATAACCCGCGTCGCCGTATATTCGCTTGTCATCCTCACGAACCAAATGCCCTGTCATGGTGACATCGGCGACATTAGCCGAGGTGGCGGCCACACTGTGGGTCAGCCCCGTCACGGCATCGACGCCAATATGGGCCTTCATCCCGAAGAACCATTGATTCCCTTTCCGGGTCTGCTTCATCTCTGGATCACGTTGCTTGACCTTGTTCTTGGTGGAAGGCGCCGCCGCCACAATGGTGGCGTCAACGATAGTGCCCTCGCGCATGAACAGGCCCTGGTCAGCCAGCCTGGCATTGATCTCTTCGAAGATCCGTTGGGTTAGGGCATGCTTCTCCAGCAGATGGCGAAAGCGAAGCAACGTGGTCGCGTCGGGAACACTCTCGATGGCAAGATCGATACCGATGAAGTCACGCATGGCCTGGCTGTCATAGATGGCATCTTCAAGCGCTTCGTCGGCCAGTCCGTACCATTGCTGAAGGAAATAGACCCGCAACATCCGTTCCAGACCAATTGGTGGTCGACCGCGCTTGCCCGCCGAGTTCGGAAAGTAGGACGGCGACAATGCCTCGATCAGGCGTTGCCATGGCATTAGGGCATCCATCTGTGCCAGGAACCGTTCCCGGCGAGTGACCTTCTTCTTGTTCTGGTGCTCAGCCTGAGCAAACGAGATCTGCTTCATCGGAAACTCTGTCGGACAATGGAAATCCCTATTTTACCCTGCCGATGGTACTTAGGCAGCAACGACCGTATTTATGCAGCGTTTCCTTA
>NZ_JABUZE010000122.1:0-5304 GCF_014897805.1 Halomonas sp. 3F2F | reverse complement strand
TGTCCGGGGTTGCCGGCTTCGCCGGGCAAACAAAAAAACCCCGCCGAGGCGGGGTTTTTTTACATCTACAGCAACCCTAAGTTTTAACACTTAGAGCCCAGGCAGAATTACTTCTGCATGGAACGCTGGAACATGCGGTTCATTTCTTCACGGTTCTGCTGAGACATCTGCAGAGCAGCTTGCGCATCGCGCTGAGCTTGGTTAGCAGTGTTCATTGCTTGTGAAGCCATGCTGCGTGCTTCTGCGGCATCAGCCTGTGCAGATTCAGCAGTCATGCGAACTTCTTCCAGGGCGCTGGTAGAAGCACAGCCAGCCAGGATTGCCAGTGAAGCGGCAGCGGCAGTCATCTTCAGAGCAGTCTTCAGAGTCATAATGTTCTCCTTGAGTCTTCCTTGGGTACAACGTTAAGGGTATGACAAATTTAAGGCTAAAGCGTTAGCTCAATTTTGTCTACCTGCGGTGCAGGTTCTTTACAGCGACTTGTACCATGGCATTACACCAATGCACGCAAGTCAAACGCTGTTTTATAATAGACCACAGCGGTTGTCTATAGCCACGTATTTAAAACCTTTAACTTCCTTCAACAGCATAGCCTATCGGATCACTACGCGAGTGCCAACACCTACCAGCGACGCAACGCGCTCAATTTGCTCGTTGGTGACAGCAACACAACCCTGAGTCCAATGGAACCGGCCATGAATATCTGGATCACCCTCACCAATACCATGTATACCAATGGCACCGCCTAATGCCGTATTCTGCGGTGGTGAGCCGTGGCGCTGATAGTGATCAAAATAAGCATCATAATCCGCTTGGGAGTAAATGCCTTTTTCGAGCGCCATCCTCGCATGAGGTGGCGTAGGATAATCGATACCAATAAAGATATGCCACTGACTTTCGTAATTAAATCGATTAATTCGAAACTCGCCGAGCGGTGTCACGTTATCACCGCGAACCCGCTGGGTTTTCGCCCCACCTCGCCCAAGGGATATGGGCGCGTAGTGCTCAACCAACGCATTACCACGGTAGACACTCAACGTGGCGTCTTTATCATCAATTAACACCCATAGTTCATTGCTGTGACGCGGGATACTCGCACGCGAAAGCAGCGTCTCAACCAGATCTGTGGGCTCATAATTATTTAAGCTACCGGAAGTCGCTGCACTGGCCACAGCAGGCCAGCCCAGCGCCAACGCTAAAAAACGGCGACGGTTTACAGGCATCATTATCGTTCTCTATATAGGCCAGCATCACCAGCCAACAAAGCATTTGTGGCGGTTGTTATACCTTATTCTCACACCAAATGTCAGTGCTTTCAAAAAAGCCAAATAATAAGCCAGCGCGCCAATATGCCAACCGCGCCCTTATTAAACGGTAGCTAAATCACTTCAAATACCCGCTTAGAGATCTTCGAATTCTTGCATACTCGCTACTAGCTTACGCGCTTCAGCATGATGTCCCTCTGCCAAAGCGTTAAAAAAAGTTTCCTCTGGCTCTATTTTTGCCCGTGATGCACGGTGCTCATAGAGGTCCTGTAGCTTGCGATGCGACTCAACCGCTACGCGAGTTAGTTCATCAATTGAGTCTGCTATCGTTTGTTGCGCAAGCGCCTCAAGCACTGGAGGCTGAGGAAAGTCATTAGGATCATCAAACCATATTTCCAACACTTCTTTATGATTAAAGCCATCACTAAAAAGCGCCTCTAGCCCCGTCTTCATCCGGAGTTCGCTATCGGCTAAATACGTTAACGCCATGGCAAGACGTTGATGGTCACTTGAATCGGCTGCGGCACGATACTGACGCGCCATGCGCCCATGGTAATCCGCGGCCCATTCAACGAAGTCTTTGACTTGGTTATAGCGCATCTATATCTCCTCTTGCGACTCACTCTCTCTAGGCAATACGTTTGACGTTATAACTACCACTCTTGGCTAGTTTCACGTAGCGCTGCAATATCGCGTTTTGCAGCATGAAGGTTAGTTAACAGCTGCTCAGCAACACTCACCTGGCTGCCGACAGCGATCATTGAGGGGTTCTGCACTGCGCGCTTACTTGCCCCCTCGTCACTGTGCAGCTTCTCAATTTTCCCCACCAGCCAGTGCAACCAGCTATCCGGCTGCTGCAGCATATCTCTTAAGCGCTGCAGCTCAGCAACGGCAGGACCCTTCTCATTAAGGAGCACTTGCCAGCCATGCTCGTTAAGACGCGCATGCTCGGTCACCTCTTTGAGCAGCGAGTTTAATGCCAGCTCAAAGAGCGCCAAGGCACTCTCTTCAATCGCCATTTGACGAGCCTGAGCATGCTCGTCATTACCTGCTGGAAGACCAACCAAAAGCTCAGCTTGATAAAGCAGTTGGTTGGTACGAGAACGCGGACTCACTTGCGCTTATCCTCCACGTGCCATTTACCCGCCTCAAACGTGGCTTTCCAGCCGGTTGCTTTGCCTTCTTCATCGGTCATCACGTACTGCTCTTTATTTTTCCGTGAGTAGCGAATTTGTGCAGGACGGCCATCCGGGTCTTCGCTGGGCGCCTTTAAGATAAAGTGATACTTTTCCGGCAGTTCGTCGGCGTGGGCTTTTAGCTCTTTGACCAGCGGCGGACGTGTTTCACGGTTTTTAGGGAACTTGCTGGCCGCTAAGAACAAGCCGCTGGCACCATCACGCAGCACGTAGTGATCTTCTACCTTTTGGCAGGCCAGTTCCGGCATGGGAATGGGGTCCATTTTGGGCGGTGCCACTTCACCACTACGAAGCAACTTGCGGGTGTTTTTACACTCGCTGTTGGTGCAGCCGAAATATTTGCCGAATCGACCTGACTTAAGCTGCATCTCAGAACCACACTTATCGCATTCGATAATGGGGCCGTCGTAGCCTTTGATTTTGAACTTGCCCGCTTCCACCTCATAACCATCACAATCAGGGCTATTGCCGCAAATATGCAGTTTGCGACCCTCATCGATGAGATAGTTATCCATGGCCGTTCCGCACTTCTGGCAACGACGCTTGGCACGGAGTGCGTTGGTTTCTGCTTCTTCGCCTGCATCTTCTGCAACAGCTTCTTCACCAGGAATTAAATCAATGGTGGTTTTACAGCGCTCTTTGGGCGGTAAGTTATAACCACTGCAACCCAAGAACACACCGGTGGAAGCCGTCCGAATTTGCATTTTGCGACCGCAGCTTGGGCAATCAATATCCGTAGGAACCGGCTGATTAGGGCGCATTCCTTCGTCGCTTTCGGCTTTGCTAAGCTCCTGGCTGAATTCACCATAGAAAGCATCCAGCAAGGCTTGCCAGTTACGCTCACCTTCCGCAACTTCATCCAGGCTATCTTCCATTCGAGCCGTGAACGAATAATCCATCAAATCGGGGAAAGACTCTTTCAGCCGTTCGGTGACAATATCACCCAATTTTTCAGCATAAAAACGGCGACTTTCTAGCTTCACGTAACCACGATCCTGAATCGTGGAAATGATGGCAGCATAGGTAGAAGGACGGCCAATGCCCTGCTTCTCGAGCTCTTTTACTAAGCTGGCTTCCGTATAACGCGGGGCCGGTTTAGTAAAGTGCTGCTGGGGATCAAGCTTTTCAAGCGCCATTGCCGTGCCCTTCGGCAAATCAGGCAGGCTTTGGTCTTCATTTTTACCTGATGGCTTCATCACCCGCGTGTAACCATCAAACTTGAGCACTCGCCCTTTGGCGCGCAAGTCGTAGCCATCAACTTCAACACTCAGCGTGCTGGAAAGGTACTCAGCAGGCGTCATCTGACAGGCCACAAATTGACGCCAAATCAGCTCGTAGAGACGCTCTGCATCACGCTCCATTCCAGAGAGGTCACTGGCCTTGCGCTCAACGCTAGAGGGCCTGATCGCCTCGTGGGCTTCTTGGGCGCTCTCCTTGCTGCTGTAACGGTTAGCAGAGTCTGGTAAATAGCGTGCACCGTACTCATCACCAATAAACGAGCGAACACTCTCTACCGCATCCTTTGAAAGATTGGTGGAGTCGGTACGCATGTAGGTAATGTAACCGGCCTCATAGAGACGCTGAGCCATGGTCATGGTTTTCTTAACAGAGAACCCTAACCGGCCACTAGCAGCCTGCTGCAATGTTGAGGTAATAAACGGCGCGGTAGGCTTAGAGCTTGTCGGCTTGTCTTCACGGGAGGTAATCGCAAGCTTGGCTTTGCGCAGTTGCTCAATACGTGCAAGCGTGTCCTTTTCGGAGGTAGGACGGAAGGGCTTACCATCCTGACGCACCAACGCAAATCTAACCAGCTCGCCATCCGGGGAAGCGAGATCTGCATGGACATCCCAAAACTCTTCAGGAATAAACGCACGAATTTCTCGTTCACGCTCAACGATCAGGCGAACCGCAACAGATTGAACACGACCTGCTGATAAGCCCCTGGCAATCTTGGCCCACAGCAACGGTGAAAGCATAAAACCAACAACGCGGTCCAAGAAGCGGCGCGCCTGCTGCGCTTCCACCCGGGGAATATTTAGCGCCCCTGGCGATTTAAACGCATCCTGAATGGCATTTTTGGTTATTTCATTAAATACAACGCGCTTATAGCGACTGTTATCACCACCAATTGTCTCGCGCAAATGCCAGGCAATTGCTTCCCCTTCGCGGTCCAAATCCGTTGCGAGATAAACAGCATCAGCTTTTTCAGCCAGCTTCTTTAATTCAGCGACGACTTTTTCTTTACCCGGGAGCACCTCATAGCGCGCTTCCCAGCCGTTATCCGGGTCGATGCCCATCCGCCGAATTAACTGATCATGAGCCTTACGTTTTTTGTACTCTGCTTTCTCTTCCGCCGACATCTTGCGTGTTGCCGCAGCCTGGCGAGCGCGCTCCTTCGGGTCGGAGGCTGCCTTACCTGAGCCGCTGGTCGGCAGGTCACGGATGTGACCCACGCTCGACTTTACGATGAAATCGTTGCCGAGATACTTATTGATCGTCTTCGCTTTCGCAGGCGACTCGACGATGACCAGTGACTTGCCCATAGTGCTCCACTTTCCTAATGCTCAGGCGCTATCGCCCATGCTCTGAATACGTTGTCGCCTATCGTTACCACTTGACGACCATGAGAAAAATGCGCCTACCCTACCCCAGGCCTGCAACAAGCGCCAGTAACAACCGACGCATAAGTAACAAACTAATGCTGAAGCGCAAGGTGTCTATCCGTACTATTTTTCATAATGAAGTAGCTAGACACTAGACTGCCAATACGCAGACGGCAACCCAAAATACGGAAATCGAGTAGACATGATGGATTGACCTGCCCCTCCTCAACTTCGTGGGTT
>NZ_JABUZE010000123.1:0-27658 GCF_014897805.1 Halomonas sp. 3F2F | reverse complement strand
GTGACGTGAAGTAGGTCAACTACGTCGTAGGATGAACGCTTACCGACATACAGCGCTGCCCACGCGTTGCCGTATACGGCACGCTCAAGCAAGGCCAACACAACCATTACTGGCTCGATGGTGCGCCCCTACTTGGCACAGACCGCCTCACAACCATCACGCTTTATGATCTTGGCCCCTACCCCGGGGCCAAGGCGGAGTCGTCAGCGGGCACCGTGGTCGAAATATACGCCATTACCGCTGAACAGTTAGCCTTGCTGGATCAGTTGGAAGGCTACTTCGCGCATGCTCCACATCAAGGGTTAAATAACCGCGCTATTTTGCCCACTCAACACGGCGAAGTGTGGTGTTACCTCTACAACGCCGAGACTAAGCATAAGGCACGTGTCGAGAACGGGGAGTGGTAAAAATGCGTTTACAACCTCAGCTTGGACGCGCGACCGTTTGGTTACGCCGAAAGGGATGGATTCGCCAACGTGGCGACCGCTATAACTATTACAGTTTTAGCGGACACAATTAGCGTTGCTAGACCAGCTTGAAGGCTACTTCGCACATGCACCAGAAGCTGGTGAAAATAGCCGCGCTATTTTCACCACCAAGCACGGCAAAAGTTGTAGGGTGAAGTTTATTTGACATTTGAAATTAAATTTATACTTTTTCTTCAAACACTGCTTTTTCAAAATCATCACATAATTTCTCAATAAGATCTTTAGTCTCCTTAAAAAAATAGTCGCCAACAGCTTGTCGATGCAGCGCTTTATAGCGACGATAAATCTTCGCAAAGTCGTCATAGATTTCATTTTCTGAAACGTGTGACTTGATCTTCACGGTCAACCGCTCACCCTCGCTAGACTCAAGCACGTAGCGGAAGAAATCAACGATCTTGGCTTCGAAATCTTTGATCAATGTTCCTGTCTTTGCTTCCTGTTCGTTACGCGCCGCAATGATGGCTAAAATATCAAATTGGGCGCCACAGCCCGGTGGTGTCCCCTCAGCAACTTCAGTTGGTTTTTTCTTCTTCTGTTTCGATTCCTCGGCAACCACTTCAACAATGCCAATCTGGTTGTCAAAATATACTTCAATCGGGTCTTTGATATCCTCACTTCGATGCAGCATGTTGTAGAGCGTATTGAACTTGCGCCAGAAGAATAAAAAGCTCGGTTCGCTGTACTTCGCATCTAACTCAATCACGTATTCAATGCGATTAAGAATCGTAAAGTATTGCGCCGCTTTGGCTTTGGCATCGGCCGTGCGCTGTGGATTAGCATCAATATATTTTTTAAGGCTACTTTCAAAGTCCAAATAGCTTTCTGGTTCGTCGCGCTTGGCGGCGTCCTTGTAGATGCTCATGAATGCAGCAAAGAATTTGTCATAGGTATCCAACTTCTTTAGCTCTGTCAGCAATACATCTAATACCTTTTTGTCGCCAAACGGATCGAAGTCGCTCACAACTACATCAGAGAAATGCTCGAAGGCATCCTTAATGTTCTGCACATTTACATTGTTGTAGGAAAAATCAACGATCTTGCAGTCGTTCTTGTATTTGGTGGTGCGGTTCACACGTGAAATGGTTTGAATGGCGCTGATGCCCTTGATTTCTTTGTCCAGAAATAAGGTATGTAATTTCTTCTCATCAAAGCCGGTCTGCAACTTAGCAACCACAATCATCAAGCCATTTTTCTTGAGCGCAAAACTCTCCAGTACCTTTTCTTCCGTTAGCCCGCCATTGAGACCAGTGGCGCTTTGTTCATCCTGGTTGCTGGAGTACACAATATGGATCGGTGCGTCGGCATACTTTTCGTACTTGGCCTCTTTCACCAGTGCGTTGAAATGTTTGGTCACCGCACCTTGGTAGGCAATGGCCGCCTTGATGGAATGCACGGCCAGCATCGCCTTGCCTGTGCCGCGTATTTGCCGGTACACGTCCTTCACTAAGAGATCGGCCACATACTTGGCGATAGCATCGATACGATCACGGTTTTCATAGATCTGCTTTTTCTGCGCGTCTTTGTAGTCCTTCTCGGTGAAACCTTCGAGAGGATTCGATGGTAAATCAAACAGCATTTTCGATGCGACCGGCACAATGTTTTTCAGCGGGTTCAGGATGAAGCCATCCTCAATCGCTTCTTTCATGGTGTAACTGTCAAAGGGTCGCCACAATTTTTCGCTTTCGGCATAGCCACTAAACTCACCAAAGCGCGCCAGGGTATGGTCGTCGGGCGTGGCGGTAAAACCGATGATTAAATTCTTTTTGCTGGCTTGACTGGCATAGGCCGCACCGTCAAAGGGGCTTTGCAACTCATCAAAAATGCTCACCATCTCTTCATGCTGGTCGCCACTGTTGGAGCGGTGGATTTCGTCAATCAAAAACACAATGCGCATGCCCGCCAGTTTTTTTAGCACATCGGCGTCGAGCATTTCACGAACTGAACCAAACTTTTGTAAATTAACAATCACCAAGCGCGTGTCAGATGCCAGCGCTCCTTGAAAGGTCTTCTTGTTGGTTGCCTCGATCACCATGCGCTTATCGATATTCATGTTCAGCATGAGCGAATCAATCTGGCTACGCAGTTGCAAACGGTCCACCACAATCATAATTTTATCGTACACATACTGCGCTTTGCCTTGGCTATCAGGGCGGCGCATATCTTTTAACTGCAATGCAGACCAGCCGATGATGTTAGATTTACCAAACCCGGCGGCGTACTGCATCAGCAGCGAATAGACATTTTTGTTGTTGGAGTAGGCTTTGCGCTTTTCCAACAGTTCTTTTTTCTTGGCCTCAGAAACGCCGACCAAATGTTTTTCCAACAGCTTTTCAAAATAGTCAGGCTCTTGCTCATGCGCCAAAAATTCATCAATTTTGGCCATGATCTTGTCGGTGCCGAATTTCTGTTTCGGGCGCGGTGAAATCAAATGTCCCAGCTCGTTCTTAACATCCTTCCCCCCTTTGCTGACATAAACATCACGCTCAATAAAGTTGTAATACAGAATCTCTTTCTCGATCATCAGCTTGCCGTACAAAGCGGCAAACAGCTCTTTGATCTTCTCCTTCTTTTCGGCATCGGGTTTTAGCAAGGGATAGAGCTTGAATACGCTGTGGGCTTTTTTCTCTATTTCTTCCCGGTCAAATTTGCCTTCGCGGCAGGTGGACAAAATCTCGTCAAAAAAATCGGCTATGGTGCGTATGACATAGGTTTCGCCAATGTCGGTAGTGGTGATGTGAATGGCGCTCTCAAAAATTTTAAGAAAGTCTTTGCGCAGGCTGTGTTTTTCTTTGTCACTCAGCATCGTATTGCTGTCGATGTGCTGGTGATACACTTTTACTGCTTCAAAATAATCTTTCAGCACCTTGCTGCGCCCGTTTTTGCTGGCACTCTGGCTGGTGTAGTTACTTTTTAATTCGCTGTAACCAAGGTAAATGCCGTTCACAAACAACACGATGTCAGGGCGAAAGGAAAAAATCTGTGCGCCCTGGTAGTTAAACTTGTACGGCAGCTCTTGCACCACCGAGAAAATATTTTCATCAAACAGAGCATTGCCGTGGATCACGCTGTCGCTGGTGTAAAACAAATGCAGCTTGATCCCTTGCAAGGTAATCGACTTATTGGCATTGATGAACAAAGCCATATTGCGGCTGCTGGCGATACGCTCAGCAATTAATTTCATCAAGTCTTGCAGCAACACTTTTTTGTCGCCTTTGTATTTCTTGAGCAGTGCCTCATAAGGCTTTTGGTTAAGCGAACTCTCTTCAATAAACGCTTGCAAGTCTTCTTCAATAATCAGCGATTGGGTGACGGTATTGGCTTTGACTTCCTTGTAGCCCAAGCCATCCCGAAAAAACGGGATTAGGAATTTGTCTTGTAGATGGAGTTCGTTCATACAGCAGCTCCTTCGTTCACGACTTTTATTTTTCCCGTGACAACATCGTTGATCAACGCCTTGCGCAGGTCTTTCAGCTTGTCGATTTGAGTGTTAAGGGTGGAGACGATGCTGTCTATTTGGGTGGTTTTATCATCGAGATATTTTGCAATAGCCATTTGTTCTTTGAGACTACTGGGCACAACTATAGGCAGACACTCAAAATCAATTGTTTTCATTTGCAGGGAGTTTGGTCTAATTCCCTGTAAGTACATAGAATACCCGGCCACATACAAATCAGACCGCATTAAATAATGAAGATAAACACTATGAATTGAAGGCGAAACATAGTACGCACGATAAGCTGGGCTGACATAGCCTCTGTGAGAAGAAACGCCTATGCCTCGATAATTCAACCACATTGTATTTGCAACAAGCTGGCCAGGACGAACTACACGATAATCTTGCAATTCTTCAATAGTTCTTTTTTTTAATTCGTCATCATATTCTTTGATTTCAATACCACGATAACCAGAAACAGAAAGCATTTCTCCGATTGGATTGCCCCTATTTTTCTCTTTACTTTGAGTTGCAACATCCTTCAGCCGCTTTATGCTCCAATGCCTCGGCACTTCCCCAATCCACTCCACACCACTGTCTTTCATCGGCACGGGTTTATCCAAACCACGGGTAACGGTTTCGTTGATGAGCGATTGTTTGAGCTTGCCGTACTGAGTCGCCTTTTGGTCAAGCAAATCTATTTGCCGATCAATCTGCGCGGTTTTGGTGTCGAGATAGGCAGCGATGGCGGTTTGTTCGGAATAGGGTGGAACTGCAAATAGGATACGACTCAAAACATTTGAAGCCATACTTGGGACAGCAGAACCGTACTGATACAGCCCGAATTGAATCGTCAGGCACTTATAATAGAAAAACTTAGGATCGACGTTATTTTTGATATATGTGTAAAACATAGTATCAACAGACCAAAACGGCTCTGTTACAAACAATGGCTTATCTACAGTACCTTTTCTACCAAGTAAAACGGAGGGTTTGTTATGTAGATATTTGAAGGCTCTACCGAATACCCCTCCTGAACCGTATACAGGATACCCGCCTTCCTCCACCTCAACACCAGAGCTGTCTTTTCCACCCTTAATTTCGGCTAAGGCTTTTAAATGCTTTATATCCCAATGCTTCGGCACATCGCCTAGCCAATCAATACCACTATCTTTATACGCCGCATAGCGTTCAGTTTTCACCACACTCATAACGCCAACTCCGCTTCCAGTGCTTTCAGCGCCTTATCCAACTCCGCAATTTCAGCCGCAATCTCACTGACAGGACTCAAGGTTTCTGGTTTGTAAAAAATCTTGTTGAAGTTCAGCTCCACGCCGACCACGCTTTCTAAGTAAACAAACGGTTTGCTGATGTACTTCGCCGTAAAGGCTTCGATGCCGTCCTGGTTGGCGGTGGGGTCTTTGTGGAAGGGGATGATCTCGTAGTCTTTTTGATAATCCGGCGTTAGCTCCACTCTGATTTCTATGCGCTCGGCCAGTTTTTTGGTGGCCTTTTTATAGCTGGCTTTAACGATGATCTTGCCGCAGCCCAATGCCTCTTGTTTACTGCCTTCTTTGTTGGCCCGTGTTTCCTTGATCAGGGTTTCTTGATCGGCATCGTAAAAGTAGTTGGCGTCTGCCGTGGTGATGATCAAGGGCTGTTCTTTGTAGTCGAGCTGGGCTATTTGTGCTTTAACCGACTCAAAATAATCTACCAGCGAGGCGTATGCGGTTGGATCGTACTCTGTAATGGTGAATTCCGTCAGCTCAATATCACGCTGGGTTATCTTGATGGGTGTTAATTTGCTTGCGCTAACGCGTTTCATCTCGCCAAACTTGTCTTCCTTCAGCGGTAAATGCTCTTCAAAGCTGCGGCCTTGTTCATCGACATTGGTGAGCATGATGGCTTGTTTGTTGAAGTAGAAAAACTCTTTGTCAAACACTTGGGCGTAGTCGTTGTCCTGGTAGGCGGTGAGCGTGGCGGCGATTTCCAGGCGGCTGGCTTCGTCTACCTCTTTGCGCTTGGAGCCTTTGCTTTTCTTGAGCGGCTTGAATTTGTCGCTGGCGTTAATCAGCATCACCTTGTCTTTGTGCTGCGCCTGCTTGTTTTTATTGAGTACCCACAGATAGGTGTATATGCCAGTATTGAAAAACTCGTCGGTTGGCAACTGAATTACTGCCTCGACAATATCGCTATCGAACATCCATTTGCGAATATTGCTCTCAGGCGAGCCAGCATCACCACTGAACAGGGTTGAGCCGTTATGCACCACCACGCCCATGCCAACGCTATCTAACTTGGAGATGAGGTGCTGCATGAACAGCAGTTGTCCATCCGAAATAGAGGGCAGGTATTTGAAACGCTCGGTCTTGTCGTTTTCAATGTCTTTTTGGTAACCCTTCCAGCTTACGCCGTAAGGTGGGTTGGCAATCACCACGTCAAATTCTTCGTTATAGAACTTGTCTTCAACCAGCGTGTTGCCATGCTCGATTTTGGAGTCAGGGCGAAAGCGGCTTTCAATCTTGGCCAGCGCAAAAAGTGCATCGTTCCAGTCTTGGCCGTAGGTTTGGGTAAGGCGCTTAAACTTTTGGTTGATGCGGTCTTCAACGCCAAACAACATATTGCCGCCGCCGCAGGTGCAGTCGTAGATTTTGAGGAGCGTGTCTGATTCTTCAATTTTAGAGGCGATGATTTCGGCAATCAGCGCGATCACGTCGTCGGGGGTGTATTGCTCCCCGGCGGTCTCGGCAGAAATATCCGCCCACTTGCGCTTGATGTGTTCTTCCAGCGTGGTGATTTCGGAGTTATTGAAAGGTTTTAGATCAATCTCTGCCCATAGCTTGGTGTAACTAAACAGTACCTTTTTGGCTTTGAGCTTGGTGATGACCCCTTTGATGTCGAGGAATTTTTCACCCTCAGAGGCATCCACGCCCAGCAGGTCTTTGGTTTCGCCATCAAAGCCTTTCAGGTAGGCATCGAAGTCGATATCAAATGACTTATCATTTTTGCAAATGTCAGTGAGCGATTGAGACTTTTCAAAAATGAAAATGTTGTAGCCCTGCCCTTTGTCTTTGATCAGGTCGTACAGGTCATCTTTTTGAATCTTGGCAAACGCCGCTTCGCCAATTTCCGTTTTGAGATCGTCAAACATTCGCACCAAGCGGCTTTCAATCATGACCAATGCGAAGAACGGCATCATGAAAGAGGGCCATTCGGATTCTTTGATACCACAGCCACGTAGGAGGTCGGCAGTTGCCCATATTTTTGATTCATATTGAAGTATGTTCATGTATTTTTTGTTCCTAATTAATCGTGAAACTGAGTGAATAAAAAACGAAAATTTGTGGGCTTTTACTCATCCAGACGAAGCTTCTTATAGCAGAAAGTTAATTTCAGCTACCCACGTTCCCTTATCGTTACGGGTTTGCGTAGCCAGGCTGTGCATCACCTCAAGGCCGGGGAAATCTAATGCGCGCAGCTGCCGGTAAACGTTGGCTTCCGCCCGGGAAGGTAGCGCGTTAAGCTCGGTCTCGCTCAGGCGTGGGTAAATCTCAGCCAAGTTACCTCCCCAGTTAATCTATGTTCGCTGCATGGCTAAGCCGGTAGTCTACTTGGGCTAAATGTATTTGAGTATTCTACTTAAAATAGTGTGCATCGCAGACCATTTGACGCGTTAGCAACTGGCATCGGCTTTGGAGACTCACATGAAGCAAGAAATCATTGGGAATACAGTCAGACGGCGTATACAGGAAGCGGTTCAAAACACGTCGGAACTCGCGTCTTCTGAAAGTGCGGATGTCGCCTTCCATCTGACTGATTGGCTAGGCGACCTAGATCGCTTAGTACAGTTCTATTCAGCGCCAGAGCAATTCAGCGATCAAGAGGTTCACCGGTTATGAGTCAATTTTCTAGTGCATGCGCCCAACCATGTTGCTGCTGCGGCTGCTCTGCTGGCGGACAGCCCAGTGAGCGATATCTTTCAGGTTGGGGCTGTACGGCACGAATAGCCGACATAGGCCAGCTATGCGGCACATTTTGCATTTTTTTCTTGGGCTTAATCCTTCTAAGTGCCAGACAACTTATCTGTATGGGGGTGCTCAAAGCCAGCTAGCGTGTGATCGATGTAAGTTATATCAACAACGCCAATATTCATAAAGCCTTATATTGAGGTAAGCTCTGTTAAATTTCATACTATTGAGAACGCCCCATGTTGCCCCAGGTTTTTACCTTTGCGAAAGTGCCCGATACCGTACGCCCTATCATTTACAATGCGATTAAAGAAGGCAAGTCACGCTTTGGTATGTGGGATCAAGAGGTGTCGCTACGAGAGCAATACCATGGGGCTAACGGCTTCCTGCTTAACATTAAGCCAGGCGACTGGATTGTGCACGTTAACCTGCCAGCCTATGGGCAATGTGTTGCCGTTCAGGTCTGCGGGGAGTATGACTTTGATCAGGGCGTAGAGTGCGCCTGGGGACGCGACTTTTGTAACTATCTGACCGTTGACCCTAGCACCCTCATCGAGTTTTCACGCAACGATACCAACGTCCTTCCTTCGGTAAACTTGAGGCCCATGCGTCGTGGTCAACGCGTTTTGAACGTAGCGGATTTTTTGACAAGCATCGAGAATCTGAAAACAAGCCGCTACAACGATATTACGCCTAGCCTAAGAAGTATTATCCACCTGAGAGAACGCGTGAATCAGGACGTTTTACCTCGACTTACGCAGGCCATTCAGGAAATGAACAAAGGCAAGGATTTCGAGATATTTCTGCATGAAGTGTTTATGCAGATGCCACACACCGTGTCGGTTAAAAACGGTTTTGGCTGGCGTACTGATCATGGTGCAGACTTACTCGTTGATTTTCAGAACCCCATCGGTGGTGTAACACTGAGTACGCGCTTGGTAGTGCAAGCAAAGTCCTATTCGGGTGCGCATCACGACCTTAACGCTGTTGATCAGATTGTTGAAGGCATGGAGAAGTACAACGCCGATGGTGGCTTATTGATCACCACAGGGCAGGCAACCGAAACACTTGAAAATTATGCGGCGGAAAAGAGCGAAGCGTGTGGACGCACCATTGACTTGATTGCGGGGCCTGAGGTGGGCCGCTTTGTACTCCGCCACGCCCCGCATTTATTGATTGGTAATGACTTCGCTTAAATCCGCACATACGTTGTAACAATGGGCGGACTTCCGAAACGAATTAGCGCAGCCTGCGCTGATCAGCACTGGTCTGCATGTTGCTCAATTAAGTGAAATGGGTATAGCCAAAAATCTACGCTCGGGAAACGGCACTCCCCCGTCTCATCCTCCAAAAATGACAGCACCTTTTGGTAGGTTGGGCTGTCTTCATCAGGCGCCACTGCCAAGTAAATAGACCCTTGGTAACAGCACGGAGCCTTGCCTGGCGCTGCATGCACGCATGGCTCCCATGGAATCTCATTAGCCTCTAGCCACTCAACAACGTGTTGGCGACCCTGGTGATCTTCCCAGTGCGTACCCAAAATATCGTCGTCATGACTTTCATTTTTGAAAGTTAAAAATAGGATATCCCGCTGTGCTTGGAGGCCAATCTCCATCGTGGTCTTAACTAAGCGCGGCATATTTCACTCTCCACGTTGTTTGAGGGCGTATAGCGCTCTGGCCAGCTGTTCTATTTTGTCTCGCCACGCTAACGTCGTTAACCACCGTTCGGGCAGTGCTTTAACTCCCCACGCAGCACCTGCCAGCTGCCCCGTTACTGCAGCAACCGTGTCAGCGTCATCGCCTAAGTTGGCGGCCAGCACTAGCGCTTCTTCCAACGAACGTGCCTGCCAACAGCACCATAGGGCAGCCTCTAGGGTGTCGATGACATAGCCACTGGAAGACACTTCCTCGCGCGACAGCTCACAAAACAGCCCCGACTGAAGCGCTAAGATACGATCGCCTTGGGCAGGGGTAGTTGGCATCTGTGCGAGCACCTTGCTCAGAGGCTCGCCTTGCAACAACCGCCAAAGCACGGCACCCATTAATGCGACAGCATCCAAACAATCGGGGCTTGCATGCGTGGTAAGACTGCTTCGCACCGCTAACGACACTGCCTCTTGCTCACTGTTCGCCACCATAACGGCTGGCGCGAGGCGCATAATGCCGCCATTACCGCTTTGATACGCTTGGGTGCCGCCCGCATTGGCGTCTTGTGTGCGTTCAAAACGTTGCAAGGCATTCAAGGTAGTGTCACCAATATCAATGCAGCGGTCTTGGCAGGCCATGTAACCTTCTCGCCACCAGCGCACGTAGCGGCTTAACTGATCGTGCGGATCAAACGACTGACGATTCACTAGACTTTCAGCCAAACACAGCACCATGGCGGTATCGTCTGTCCACTCCCCAGGGGCAACATTAAAGACACCGCCTCCGCGCATCTCCGTGTGGTGAGGATGTTGATCCCGGATACAAAACTCCAGCGTGGTACCTAACGCATCTCCAGCTGCTAAGCTTAACAGCGAACCAAGGTAACGGTATAACTCATCCATGTTGGGATTGACGGCGGGCAGTGGCTGTTGTGGGGGTCGATTCTCGTTCGTCATAAGCGCCTCTACATAAGGTATGTTTTCATACCTTACCGCCTACTTGCGACACCAAGCGTCGCACCCTAATGCGATGCTGGCAGCACTCAACACGGAGGAGAGGCTGCATGAACAATACACCCCACTACGATATCATCGGCGATGTGCATGGCCAGTTAGCGACGCTGGAGGCACTCCTAACCCGCTTGGGGTATCGCAAGGGGCCGCAGGGTTGGCAGCAACCGGGGCATGTGGCGGTATTTGTGGGTGATATTATTGATAAAGGGCCGTGGCCAGGCGCGGTACTTCGCTTAGTACGCCAAATGGTCGATGCGGGCCACGCGCTTATGGTCGTGGGGAATCACGAACTGAACTGGGTACGAGACGCGTATCACCATCAAGACGATCTAAGCGCTTTTATTCACGCCACGCGCCAGCATAATGATCGCCAACGGCTGGTCGATGAATTTGCCAACGAGGAAGATGGCCTAGCGCTACTCCTTGATCATTTTCAGTGGCTACGCACACAGCCTCTCTTTTTAGAGCTAGAGCATTGTCGCGTGGTACATGCTTGGTGGCATGAAGCTTCACTTCAGCATTTAAAAGCGATGGGCATTCGCTGCTTGGACGATGCCGCCATGGCCGCTTATGAAGACACTTACTCGACCACCTATTTTGCGATGGATCGAGTGATTGCCGGCTGCGAACACACGGTTCGTCCCTATGTCTCAGCGTCGGGGTTTCGTACTATTAGAAAGCGCGTTCGGTGGTGGCCCAACGACGTGGCACTGATTCACCCCTGGGAGCTCTTACCCACCCAGGCGCGTGAGCATGGCTATCCCCATAACGCCCACCCTACTTTTTTTGGTCATTATGCGCTGACAGGCACCCCGCTGCGCTTGGGCCGTAACGTGGCTTGCCTTGATTACGCGGCGGCTTACGGAGGTGCGTTAGTGGCTTATACCCATTCACCGGGAACGCCGCTGTCGTTAAGCGGTTTCAAGAGTGTGGATGTGATCCACCATCAAGACTGAGGCTGAAAATACTTATGCGCGCATGGATGCACCGTGCCTTACAACGATGGGCACTCACATCGTTTCAGAAGATGGCGACGCGTGACGATCAACGTATTGTCTTCGACTTATCGGCTGCCGTTGGTTACCCCTTGGTCGTGAAAGTATCTCCATGGTGCTCACCCGCACCTTTTGCCTGGGTCAGCGAAACCCATCATGAGCCGCTGGCGTGGGGAGAGTTCTTAGCCCCTGCGGGGATTGGTTGGCAGGCCCTGATGAGCACTCAGGGCGAGGCCTTAACGCGGGGCATGCCTGCTGAGGTAACAACACTGGTTAATGCCGTACCCTTTTTGGGCATGGAGCTGGCCCAGCTGACAGGCCGCCATCCAGCAGCCTTGGATCTGGCGGTTTACTCTCCCCTTCTACTGGTGTTACTCACTGAGAAAGCCATAGAGCATCAGTGGTCAGAACCCTATCTATTGAGCTTGCTCAGCAAAAAGCAATCTGAGCTGTGCGGCTATGCTGGCTTATCCAGTACGCAGGCGACTGCCAAACTGCTGCGCCGATGCGCGCTCACCCCTATGATTGGGCGAGAGTTCATCGCACTTAAGCGCGCATTAATGGATCCCCGTACCACGTCTCTACTTCGGCACCATCCGGCACCCTATGCTCAACAGTTAATTTTCTTAGGGAATTACCAAGGCGAACGGTGGCCTGGGTTACTCGCGCTCATTGATGAGGCGTTGAACCCGACCAACCGAACTCATGATCGGGCTTGGCTAACCTCCATGTTAGAAGACACACACCGCCTAGATGCTGCTAACCGCTCAAGGCTTCGTCGTGTTACATCGTTAGCGGAGCTACAAGTGCTGCATGATCGTCGTATTGCACGCTTTAATGCCCGAAATGATGCGCAAAGTGAGGTTCAAGCTGACATGCTGGAAAAGCGTTATGGGCCTTTCCCCAACGCCCCTCTACCGAACCAAGAAGGTATTTGCGCCTTAACCTCTTGGAGTTCACTCTTGCTTGAAGGCAAACGCATGCAGCACTGTGTGGGAAGTTACCACACGTTGGTGGCACAAGGGTCTATCGCGATTTACCACATGAGCCATCCAGAGCACTTAACCGTTGCCATTTCTCCCTTGGGTGATAAATGGGTGCTTAGTCAGGCGCGAGGCAAGCGCAATGCCATGCCCTCGGAACAAGCACTGCAGGCAGTCATGCGTTGGTCAGGCGAGCAGTAATCACAATTGACCCTGCCGCCAAACCGAGATGTTATGCCCATGAGCTGTTTTGGGATACGTGACGCTGATATCAGTGCAGAGATGTTCACGGTTACCAGCAAGCTCATGGACATCGATTAGAACAATTCAGCTTAACGAGATGACCACTTCATGAAATCATGAAGAGCAGGCACCTGCAGCCCCATGTCATCAGAAAACTCGTATTCATCTTCCGACACCTGGTTAGTCGCATAAGCCCGTAGCCAAAATTTACGTTCGTCTGCGCTTAGCACATATCCCTTGTTATGATCACTACCCTTTAGCCGGTCAGGCATCGCCCAGCCCCGTTTTGACATCTTGGCAATCGTAATGACCAGGTGAGTCATCAGCGCTTGTTCGGGAGCCACTAGCTGATGGAAGTAAGGCCAAAACTCTTGATCTTCTGGTGAGCCTTGCCAGCCTCTATTACGTTTGACGTCATCAAGGTTTTCATACGGATGAGAATGAAAGGTGCCCACCAGTTCAATATTTTGCCAGTAGCGCTCAAAAAACTGTTTTTTGGCAATGATAGAGTCAAAATTTGGCTGAACCCAATCTTCGTGGCGAGTTGCTGACGTTTCAACTGTCGACATTGTGGCGACGATACGTGCAGGTAAATCACCCTTTGCCGGAATGGAGTATCCCCAGAGAAGGCCGAACGTTTCCAGCTTCGCATACCCTTTTGAACGTTCACGGCCTCGATGCTCAAATTCGTAGGCTTCAAACGCTGTCGTGAAGAGCTGAGGTACGACGTACTCTTCTATATAGGTGACTTTTTCCATAAATAATCTCTTTATAGGTTCAGGCGATACCTTTAAGGCACACTAACCTTAGGGCAGCAGCCTAAGAGAGAGCAAGCTTATCGGAAGATTATGAACTTACATTACAACCTCCCTGCTCAGACTCTTTTTAGTTATGATGAGCAACCTTAGGGTATATCGCGGCGTTAAAAACACACCGCATATCCACGGATAACAACATGATGTAAGGGACTTGTCGTGCAAGGTGTCATCATTGCTTACAGCGCACAAAAGAAATATGGCTTTATTACCGGCGAGGATGGTGACAGCTACTTCTTTCACCGAAATCATTTAAAACAGCCGAACACGTCACCAAAGAAAGGCTTGTCGGTCAGCTTTGACCCAGTACCCACACCCAAAGGTATGGCAGCGCGTCAGATTGAAGTGAACGACAAAGCTCCCTCTTGCTGGGTGTACCACACACCAGAGGAGTTTATTACCTCAAATAGCACTCAGTGTGGTCGCCATCACGAGGTCATTGCCCAAGGCAAGCGTATTTCTTATGCCGCCAAAAGCCCTGTAGAAGTCAGAGAAGGCTTAGCCACTAAAGCAAAAATTGCTGGTTTTAATGGATTAATTCAGACAGCGATGGAACGCAAAACAGGATGGAGCAAACTTAATCCCAATCATCGCTACACGTACCATATATTTTCCGGCGTTCCTGCAATTATCCGACGCAAGGAGGCTGTCACTGACAAAGCCGTGGCTGACGCTTCAAAAATCAGACTAGATGCTGCTGTAAAATCGGCTCTAAGCACGCCCATCTCGAATAAAGAACACGATGACGGAAAGCTATTTGCCTTTATTATGAGCGGCGTCGGCATACTGATTTTTCTTTTCATCGTGTCTAATGTATTGAGGTAAGCCATGACGATCCTGATAATTCAGCTGCCCATGAACCAGAACGCCATACTATGAACCCATATTTCAGCTCCGATGATCTACGTTTCGTTATACAACACAGCTTAGATAAGCAAAACCATCGCCCAATGGCAGAATTTTGCGGCCTATCACCCGAGCAAGTGTATAGCTGGCTATATGCACCTTTTGGTGAGTTTTCAGGAGTCACCATCCACCCACCAGATGATTTATCCACCAGCCCGGTGATGCGTTACTTATCGCTCATTGTAGAGGCTGCCATGCAGCAAGGTGGCGCCTTTAAAGCAACACCGAAGGGCAACCTGCCCACCACGTTAGTCAAACAGGCTAGTGCCCTACTCCCAGCGTTCGCAGTGTCTCAGCACCACACTCATATCAGCATCAGTGAGTTTGCGGGCCATAACGAAGAAGCGTTTAATGCCTTGCACTACACGCGCATTCTTGCGGAAGCGGCAGGCATCATTTACCGCCGTAGTGGTAAGTTTCATGTAAAGAAAACCGCGCAAAAACAGTATCAAACACATGGCCTTCACGGTTTTTTTCTACCGATGCTCGAAGCGGCGGTCACAAAATATAACTGGGGTTATCTGGATAGCTGGCCAGAAGAGGCTGACCTTCGGCCGTTTTGGCTATTTATGTTGTGGCGGTTACAACGTCACGGTTCTGTAGATCAATTGACTAACGAGGTGGCCGTGGCTTTCCCCCGTTTTGTTGACGAACTGCCCACCGATACACACTCCTCGCCCACGCGCTTGCTGCGCTTATTGATCGAGTCTCGTTTTGTAGGTCGCTTTTTACAGTTTTGGGGATTTGTAACTATCGACCCGAAGGACATGTTTTCGGATGCGACAGCGCCGAGAATGGTCAACCAGCTATCTCTGCTTTCAAAGGCGTTTAAGTTCTCGACTGATCAATAATTAGTAGCAATAGCTGAGGCTATTATGTTGCTTGCCCGCACATCCTTGGGAGCGGCAATAGCGTGTTTTTGGCTGATCGACGTAGAGAGTTGTGTAGGGTGTCGCGGCGGACATGGGTAGCTGTCTAGTGCAGCCGGGCAATGCGAGCCTTCTGTTACCTCCAATTCTGAGAGAGCTGGGTTTTGCACTTGCGCTGTCGCTAGGCCGTGGCAATGATCCGCTCAACGTGGTAGAAACTATCGGTCGACTCCGCACCACACTGTCCACATGGTGGAGGATCCGCAAGGAAGCCTGTAGCAGCCTGCAGCCGCACAATACTAATCCAGATGAACAACCATATTTTTATGCGCATAAAAGTGTGGCTTAATTGCTCAACTTCCATAAAAACGTTATCCAACAAACACACCTTTTAATCGTCACGGGTAGATCGATATTCTTCCTAGGTGCTGCGGTTCGCTAACCTTCCAAAGATAGCGTCCAGCTCATCAGGCTCAGTGTGACCGTCGCTTTGAGACCTGGCATGTCTATCGGTAGTGACGCGGTCCGCTATAGGCCCCCCATCCATGGATAGCGCCTCACCCCAGGGCACAGGGAGCCGGTGGTTCGCAGTGAGACACCATATCACCGGGTAGCCGGGTGACCGCTGGGGTGCGCTGATCATTCCATCCGTTAACGCCACCAGTGCGTTAGGTGGTGTGGTCGCCAGCGACTCAAATACGGGGCGGATATCACTTCCGCCACCGCCTTGGCACTGCCAGCGCGCGAGCTCATGGAGCTGACCTTCGTGCAGCATACTGCGCTGGGTAATCTGGCTATCGAACTCAATGACGTCCACCGCCACCCGATCGCAGGCCGCTAAAATACCGGCAAGCTCGCTTAAAAAGTGTGGTAACGCCCGTTGGCAACTGCCGCTGGTGTCAATGGCGACGGCAAGCGAGAGCGTTTGGCTTCGCTGGCTGGGTAGGTACAGGCCACGATGCAGATGGCGACGCGATGGCGGTAGCCACTGCCGGTTGCCGGTTAACGTCCGTTGAATATGGCTCGCCAGCACCTGCTGCCACGGCACTTGAGGTTTCCGCAAGCGCTCGATGAGCGTGTTCAGATGCCCTGGCAAATGACCTTGCTGACGCTGATGCTGCTGAGCAGTGGCGACTAAACGCTGCTGCCAGACTCGGGCGCTTTCTGGCGTGACAGATTTGGGTGTGAAATCTGGATCGATCACGTCCCCCACTGCCGTCACGGCAACATGGAGCGTATGTTCATCCAGTACGCGCCCACGCTCTCGTCGGTGGGGATGCTGGCGAAGGTCAGCGTAGATTTGCTCAGCCGAGCAGCCTAAATAGCGGCGGTGATAGAGCGCATCGTCTGGGCAGTGGCGTAGCTCTTCGCGCAAAATGCCGTTGATTTCGTAGTCACAGGCGCGGTTCCAGTCGTTAGGGTCACGTCCGAACTGCCGAGCATGATGGCCCAAGGCGCAGTGCCACACCTCATGCGCCAGAATAAAACGGCGATCTGCATCACTGCGCTGAGCCATAAACTGGGCATTGACGAAGATCGTTTCGCCATCCGTGCCTGCCGTCGGCAGGCGGTCATCGACAACGCTCACAACTGACAGCTGCATCAGTAACCGAGCGGTAAAAGGTTGTGCCGACATTAAAACCGCACGGTCTGCTTCGCACTGGCGTTGGATGTGGCGCTTGAGCGTTTGTTCGGCAGCGCTAGGGCCGCGCTGGCAACTCATGACACCGACTCAGCCGCCCACGCAGCATTCATATGATTGGCCAGGTGTGTTTGAAACACACTCCCATGCTGCTCGCTCCACGCATCAAAGGCGGGGTGGCTCATTAACGCTAAAGTACGCGATTGCTGTTGGACGTCATTGGCACCTTGCATCGCATCCATCAGCGCTAGCGTGGCAAAGTCGGCACTGAGCGCCTGGCTGATCTGAAAAAAGCGCGCGATACGCCGCTGTGTTTTAGCATCATAAAGTGCGTCATCAGCAACGTGTTGCCATAACGTGTGGGCAAGCCCCGCGCAAAAAGCGTAGCGCTGATCAGCGCGCGTTGGAATTTCGATGGGCGCTTTTCCATTCAGCATGGCAGGGATGTCTGGCAACTTGAGCGCCCAATCACGGAACGCCAAAAACTCGGTTGCCGCGCCCTGCCCGACGAGACCATGAACCATCAGCGCTTGGGTAGCCGCAGGCAGCTTCTGACTGTGGTAAAGCGACTGCGCCACGCGCGTCCAGCTACGCGGGCTTGGCCAGCCCTGCTCAACATTGCCCTCCATGTCGAAGAAGCATTCTGGCCGAAAGCGTAAAAATGCGGTCACGTCGGGATGCAGCCCCTCTCCGGCCGCCCAGCGCGTCCAGGTGTCTAGGTCAGGTGTTAGGCTGATATGACAAAAGCGGTTCGCTAGGGCACTAGAGAATGTTTGCGCGACGGCGCGGTCTTCGCTGCGATTTCCAGCTCCCACCACCAGCCAGCCCGGCGGCAGGCGGTAAAGATCCCCTAAGCGTCGATCTAAGATCAGTTCGTACGCAGCGACCTGCAGGCTGCGGTCTGCGGCGGTGAGTTCATCGAACAGCAAAATGCCACGACTATTAAGGTCTCGTGGCCACTCACCGGCCAACAGCCAGTCCACCACACCGCGCTCATGATCAGGCACCGGCAGGCCACGCAGGTCGATAGGTTCACGCTGAGCTAGGCGAATATCAATAAAACCTATGCCCTGCTGCTCAGCCACTTGACGCACCACCGAGCTTTTCCCTACGCCTGGCGGCCCCCAAAGCATCAGCGGTGGCAGTTGCTCTGCCAGCATTGGGTCGCTAGCGAGTTGGTCTACCTGATGGCGTAGCAGTTGCTGTGCTTGAGCGGGGGTTGCATACATAGAAGGCACTCCAATGCGCTGTGATTGCCAACCAGTATGTGCCGCACTTGCGACATTATATGTCGCAAAAAAGTATTTCCTCATTCACTGTGCATATTACATTTCTCTATTTCATCGGTCTGACAATCCCTTGGTCGTAGGTTAAATTTCTGCTGGGCCCACTATCCAAACCCTGAGCCGCATGCATGTCGAACTAGCAAACAAAGTCAAAGGTTGTAGGTCTAGCACTAGAATGTATATCTGAGCTATACGACACCAAATGTCGCAACCACGTCATATCCTCATCCTCTCTTATCAGGGACGGTGGACGCTACAATGACCACGAACGAATGTGTAACGACTCAAGACACTACCCAACAGGAAATCGCCAAGTGGCTAGATGATCGTGAGCAATGGAAACACGAAATGCCCGTCATGGGCTTTTTAAGCCAGTTTCTCACCCTTACCTCCGTCACTGACTCACATTTTCACAGTGCGGGCACGGATGGCAAGCAGCTTTATATTTGCCCAGATTACAGTGCCACATTATCTGATAGGTCCCGTCAGTTCTTACAAGCGCACCTCATTTGGCACTGTGTGGCAGGCCATCTGACCGCACCGCTGGTGGCCAACTATCAACGTTGGCACCTGGCGTGTGACCATGAAGTGAATGCACTGCTGTTGACACTCGGGATTCCTTTCCCTGCTGATGCCCTGCTCTTTCCAGTATGCGTGGGGCGCAGCGCGATGAGCGTTTATCGCTGGCTGGAAGGGCACCCCAATATTGCGGTAGAAGCGTCCATCGATATCCACCCCGCCGCCCTCTGGCATACATTACCCACGACTCACATAGACCCAAGTACCGTGACGCTGTGGCGACAGCGTGCTCACCTAGTCGCTAAAGAGCCCGGCGCTTTACCGGCGCGGGTCGCTAAGTTTTGTGAGGCGCGTTAAACTCAACGCTTTCATGAGTTCAGCCAAGGTTGGCGTCACTATGTCCGAACCCCGCGATACGCTTTTCCGTTACTTAACCATGTTGCAGCTGATTCCTCGCTTTCCAGGGCGTATCGCGACGCCCGTGTTGAAAGAGAAGCTTGCAGAGCGCGGGTTTAATATCGATACACGTTCTCTGCAGCGGGATTTAAGCCAAAAGCTCTCCACGCAGTTTCCGATTGGCTGTGACGATAGCCAGAAACCTTACCGATGGTATTTTGATCGTGACTTTCAGTGCCAGCTACCTGCACTTGATGTACCCAGTGCGCTAACGCTGGTATTGGCGGAAGAGTATTTGAAGGGGCTGCTGCCTCCGGTGGTGGTCGGCCAGCTCTCGCCCCACTTTACTGACGCACGGAAATTGCTGGACGACATGAGCGCTAATGGGCTTAGCCAGTGGGCACGTAAGGTACGCGCCATTCCTAACGGCAAAGCGCTGATCCCCGCTGAGATTAACGAGGCAACCTGGCAGACCATCTCGCAGGCACTCCTTGAGCAGAAAGCCGTTGACGTTATTTATCTATCACGCACCAGCCACTCTGAAAAGGCGTTTACCCTCCACCCTCAAGGCATTGTGAGCCGCCACAGTGCCACCTATCTGTTAGCTCATGTGGATGGGTTTAAGGATCTGCGCCAGTTCGCCCTTCACCGCGTGAAGCAGGCAACACTCAGTCAACAGCCCTGGCAAGAGCAGCACGATTTTGACGTTGATGAGTACATCAAAGGCGGTGCGTTTGGGTATCGGCAGGGGCCGAGCGATGTGGTGCTGGAAGCTGACATTGCTAAACCGGTGGCGTGGCTACTACAGGAAACGCCGCTATCAGACACACAATCGATAGAGGCGTTGCCGGATACTGACGGCTGGTATCGGCTGACCGCCCACGTACCGGATGATCAGCAGACGCTGTGGTGGCTGATGGGCATGGGACCAAATATCAAGGTCACCGCGCCTCACGCATGGCGAGAGACGATCAAAACGAACGCAGAACAGATGTTGGCGCACTACGCCATAGAGTCCTCATCGTCTTCATAAACACTCGTTAGCCTCATGGTCTGACACACCTTTTTTTCCGCATGCGGAAAAATACGACGACGTTATCATTGCTACACCTAGGAGGGTTTCCATGCTCTATTTTGCCTACGGTTCCAACATGGCAACCCAGCGCTTAGCGGCTCGCGTTCCAGCACGCTTTGTGACCACTGCCCTTCTGCCCGCTTACCGCCTAGCGTTTCACCAGCGCGGCGGGGACGGCTCAGGCAAGTGCGATATTGTGCCTGCCTCAGCGCAGTCCGCTGTCTATGGGGTCATTTGGGAAATGGCGTCTCATCACAAGCCGACGCTCGATCGCTATGAGGGACTGGGCGCGGCGTATAACGAGACGTGGCTTACCGTTACGGATCTCGCCAGTGACCGGCAGTTTGAGGTGCAGGCGTATATCGGCAACCTCACCGCACTCGGTCTGCGCCCCTATACCTGGTATAAGCACCATGTGCTTACCGGGGCACGTGAGCATGGCCTGCCCGCCTATTACCTTCGTGCACTGGAGGGCATTGAGGCGCATCAGGATGACAATGCCGAGCGCCATGCCCGAGAGATGGCGTTATATGCCCCGTTGGAACCCCTGATGAGTGCTACTTAATGGATAATGATCAGCGCTTGATTGCTTTTTACGGTGGCGAAGGCTTGGATCATAAAGGTCGGTGTCTTGAGGATATTTGGGCGCTATCGCCTTTTTGGCTAGAGCACACCCATGACTATATTCAGTGGCTGTTCCCTATCCCGGAGGCCGGCCGTTTTAATGCCTTTGCTCCCTTGCTGACGCCAACGGTACAGGCTGCGTTTGAGAGAAGTGACGTTATGCGCCAGCATCAGCAGCGCTCGCTTGAGGTGATGCTCGATTTTTTTGGCCTCGCTCGGGAGGGGAGCAATATCGTCGCTCAACCAACGCTGGCAATACAAACCCATATTTGGCTAAAAGCGGGAGGCCATAACCATTTACGTATCACGCGGATGATTCGGTCGTTAGCCTTGTGCCACCAGCCCGACCTAGCCCGCACCTTTCAGCAAGCGGTCATCGAGATCGGCACCCAGCAGGGAGTAGTCTCTGAGCCGTCGATTCAGTATTGGCGAGAAGCCTTTTAAACCAGCTTAAACGGTTCAATGTCGCGAAAGATGTCGATTTCGGTCATCTCGCGGCGGAGTGTCAACGCTTATACCGCCGCCACTTAAAAAATGCCTGGCTACAGCGAAACGTCAAAATGACTTACATCACTATCGTGATTTTAAATTCACGCCAAAACTAAGATAAAGCTGCCCAGCAATACCCAGTAAATTTATTCTTTGTATAAGTACAGCTGAGCCGACCAGCACTGATCAGAACTAGCCAAAGGAAAGAAAGAAACTCTCATATTCACTAGCATCTTGCGCCAAGAAACCAATAAAATAAAATGAGCCTGTGCGCCATCAATCCATAGCTTTGAAAAAGCATACATTCTCTTGAATTGTGATCAACCACAACTACTCATTAAACTTTAGGACTCTCATGTCGATATGTATTGTCTCTCTTTCAGATCAATCTTTTTTCACTATAGTGACTGCTGCTTTAGAAGCATATAAAGTTGATCATGCTAAGCATGACTCAGGTGAGTCGGAAAAATATCTTGAAACATTTGGCAACCTATGGGGCTACCGTAGTGAAGACACTGCAGGAAAAAAGGTCTTTCGAGTCGTAATGGCTGATGTTTCAACAGCGGCGGAGAGATCCCAAGATTTTGTCATCGACAAAAAAGAAAGCTACGATGCTAAAAGTAGCTTTATAGAAACATATTATCCAGAATTAAGTTTTATTGGGGACTATCATAGCCATCCCTATACCATTCAAAGGGATGGTGTCAAAACTGAGCTAGATCTTGAAAGAAACGAACTCTATCAATTTTCTAGTAGTGACTTTAAGTCTGTAAAGCATCAACAACAAGAGTTAGAACGTAAGTACAACGTTGGCCTGGTTGCCACAGTCTATGAACGTGACAGAAGCATCAAGCGATCAAGAAAGCACATTGATGAAAAGAGCTGCATCCGATTTCAATATCAAAATATGACCATCTGGATAAAAGCCTATGTCTGGACTGGTCATGATTACCGCCGTAAATCTGACAAAATGGTTTGTTTGATTTGTCCTAATCTTGGTTTCAATGCTGGTTAACTAGGCACAAAGTATTTTCCTGCGGTAGATTCATAAAAAAATTGCATTACTTTGAGCTGAACGTCTAGACGCTGTCGCTCTTTTAGCTGGAACAAGCGCACGGCTATATTCAGTGGCTGTTCCCTAGGCCGCTTTAACGCCTTTACGCCCCAGTTAGTGCCAATGGCTGAAGCCGCTACGACGTTATACGTCAGCATCAACAGCGCTCGCTTGAGGTGATGCTTGATTTTTGTGGCCTCACTTGGGTTGAGAACGGCATCGTCGCTCAACCCACCCTGGTCATACCAACGCACATTTGGCTGAAAGCCGGTGGCCATAATCATTTACGTATCACGCGGATGATTCGGTCGTTAGCCTTGTGCCACCAGCCCGACCTAGCCCGCACCTTTCAGCAAGCCGTCATCAAGGTAGTCTCTGAAACGTCGATTCGGTATTGGCGAGAGGCGTTTTAAACCAGCATAAACGGTTCAATATCACGAAAGATGCCGGTTTTGGTCATATCGCGGCGCAGCGTAAACGCTTCTACCGCCGCCACCGGGTCGACCTGCGCCAGCTGATCAAAGTGGATACGGTTCCACTGTGCTCGGGTGACCTTGATACTGTAAAGATACTGATCGCGCGTACCGCCCGTGGTGAGATCAACCACTTGGCGATATCCAGATACCCGCACTTCTTGAACAGAGGGCAAACGCACAAACACGGCGCCAAGCACACGAAAGGCAATGCCGTGGACATGGTCACGGTACAGTTTGCGCTGTCGGGTGGCACTCAGGGACTTGGGGGTGAGCTTGAGCGCTTTGGCGGGCATCGTCCATTCTCGATCCGGCATGTCATCGCCAGAGGGCAGGTCAATGTCCAGCGCCATCGTGGTGTCATCACTTCCCAAATCAAAATCGATCACGGTCTCGCGAGGCCAGTCGATCTCTTCCAGGCGCTCTTGAAGCGTGAGTGTCATGTCATCACGTTGTCTTAGCACGCCCTGCTCTTCTCGCTGCTGTCGGGCAAACTCGGCGGCATCAAAATCGGCTTTGCGGTGCTCCCAGGTACGATAGTCATCATTAAACCGCGTCTGGCGACGTGTGTTATCGGACTCGTGTTGACGGCGTGCCGGTGGCCAGAGCGCTTTCCACCATGGAAGAGGCACCGGCGTGGGCGGAGTGGGTGCCGGCTCAGCAAAGTGGCGTGGGGTGTAGCCACGGCAGTGAGGAGATGGGGTATCGTGGTGCAGCTGACCTAAGCGCACGATGTCCGCGTTTAATTCATCGCAGAGTGTCTTGAGCTGTGCACGAATAGCATCACGTGCATGACGGCGCAGCCAACGTACGTCCTGGTCGCTGAGTGGAGTGCCATCTTCAAATAGGTAGCGCACGTTGCCGTCTTTCTTAACCGACAGCTGAAGCCCCAGCGACTCCCCTTGCCCAATGCGCGTTTCTAGGGCTGAGGGGGCACTTGCTTGCTCCTTTGAAGAAGCGCGCCGAGATGACGACAGCTGGGTGCGATAGGCCAGTCCTGTTCCAGGAAGTCCGGCATGCGCATGGATACCTCGTGGCCCCATGCTGACACTTGCATCACGCGGGCCGACAGAAAGGCCCACACCACGCTTGCTGATATTCAGGCGCACGCCGGGCGCAAGCGAAATACGACGTTGAAAACGATAAGCCATCGACACTCCTTGAAGCGGGAACCTTACGTCATTGGTTCACGCGCCGTTGATTGCGCTTACCCACGACACAGTACCAGCGCGCCTCTTCCTCTTGCCGCCGCTTAATCGCCGCCTGCATGGCTTCTTCTGAGGTCGCATAGCGGGTGCGTGACGTACCGTAACTGAACTGAGCGCTGCGTTTTTTGCGTGAACCACCGGGCATCAACGCATACCAAGCCGTTACCCAGAGTGTTGTCCCAGTGGTACGCTCGTAATGGTAAACGCCCGTTATCGGGCCAGCGGGCCGTTCACGATGACGCGCGACGGAGCGTGCCTCTACTCGCAACAACTCCTTCCAGCGGCGTTCGCCCCAAATCTCTCTGCCGCGCTGGTCTCGATACGCAAGGCATCGCTCAAAGGTATCGTATTCATTGGCTAAGCGCGGGATCGACCTGGTTTCGGGTTTCCCCGACGGTCGTGGCACGCGCACCATGGGGTTACTGTGGCTTTTGGGCCACGATAAATTCTGGATATTCCAACTTCCGATGATGATGTCAGCCTGAGCCAGTGACGGTACACAGAGTGCGATAGCAGCGAGCCATCGCCTTACAGATCCTTTCATGGACATTCCCTAACAATAGTGCCACTGGGGTAATAGGTGGCAGGCTACACAGCATGCGTTGACAGCCTACCGTGTGCTGCCATGATGTAAAGAACATCAAGGTTCGTAGCGAGTGATCTCATTACGTCGAAAAAAAGCATCAGGGGGATAAGCCATTGGAACGCAATAGCGTCAGCGATAACGCCGTTGGCCGGCGAGAGCCGCCGTTAAAGAAGTTGGAGGGCTCAGTGCGCGAATACCGCCAGCCTTTTGAGCCGGTAGGTCTTAGCGATTGGGAAGCGGTGATGCTGGACGGATTAACGCCCGACACGGCCCATGCGGATGCGTTGGCATCGCCGACCTCAACAGAACTTGGAGAAGAGCCCGACAATCAGCGGTAAATCCTCGCTCAAGGCTTGTCGATACTGCACCTCCCTATATACTGTATGCATATATAGTATTTAGAGGAGATTTCACGTATGACCACCACCGCCTCATGGGTCGGCAGTGCTGCCCTAAATCCTGCTCCGCAACCTGTGCCTATGTTCACCAGCGCCGTACGGGCAGGATTTCCTAGCCCGGCGGATGATCACCTAGATGCGGAGATGGATCTGCATGGCTATGTCGTTAAACGGCCTGCCGCCACGTTCTTTGCGCGCTCAGAGGGCGACTCTATGATCGGTGATGGTATCCATCACGGTGATCTGCTGGTGGTAGATCGGAGCCTAGAGCCGCTGCCTGGTCGGGTGATTGTGGTTGCGCTCGATGGCGAACTCACCGTGAAGCGCTTAGAGCGTGTGGGGCAACGTACCAGGGCAAACGCATGAAAGATTTCAACCAGCCAATATCGTCGCTAAATAGCTTTCATCCAATGCTGCTTTTTTCTGCTTTCGGCGTATACCACCTTTAAAACTTGTCTCCCCCTTGAGGTAATTCAAGGCAATGTGACGAACCCTGGCAAGGTTCTCAGCCGCATAACCTCGATGGATTTTGCAAGCATCTTCTCGTAGGGCGACATCCAGTGACCAGTGCAACTTATGGTGAGTAGACCGTAGGAGCCTCCCCTGCAGCCTCTCGCAGAACGGAACGTGAACCTCTCGATTCATTCCGCTCCCATCAAGCAAACGCTCCACGCATACCTTGCCGCCAATGGGCAAACAAACGGGGACACTGCTCCGAAATCCTTTCCATGAATTTCGATGCCTGTGTCTTATGTCGTCTTAGGGGTTTGAACTTTCTTCTCGCCCACCGCACCAGAGCTTTATTGACATGCCGAAAGATGGCATAGAGCGCCGACCGGTAGAAAGCTCCGTAATACGCAAGCCATCCATTAAGGATCGGGTTCAGCCATTTTGCCATCTGGGCAATACTCAGCTCCGTGCGAAGTCGAACGCGCAGCTCTCTGATTCTTCGCTTCATACCCGTCAGTGACATTTTGCTCACAGCAGGTGTAAAGCTCAAGAATAGACTGTTGCGCTTCCGGTTTTTGACGACACGACGTCGAAATGTATACCCCAGAAAGTCAAACTGAGTATGTTCATGTTTGCCTTTCCGGCTGCCGTCTTTGCAGTATATGACTTTGGTTTTGACAGGATGCAATTCCAGACCACATTCCGCAAAGCGACTCCGAAGAACCGAGAGCATGTACTCTGCTTCTTCACGAGATCGGCAGTGTACAAGACCGTCATCCGCATAACGGCACCACTTGACGCTTGGATAGTGTCTCTCTAACCATTTGTCGAATACATAGTGTAGAAAGAGGTTCGCCAACACGGGACTAATAACCCCACCCTGTGGGGTTCCCTGTGTTCTGGCAATCCACTCTCCATTCTTGCCTTGCAGCGGTGCCGTCAGCCAGCGCTCAATATATAGCTTGACCCACGGTGAATCCGTATGTTTCTCGACGGCCTTCATCAGCAAGTCATGTCGAATGTTGTCAAACAGCCCTTTGATGTCAAACTCCAGCACCCAGTCGAACTGCCAGCAGCGCTTTCGCGTGATACCGACTGCATCCAGCGCTGATTTCCCTGGCCGGTAGCCATAGGAGTCTGGCAGGAACACCCGCTCGGCTGAGGGTTCGAACGCCATCTTGACAACCATCTGAGCTATTCGATCGCTGACGGTTGGTATCCCCAGAATACGCTCTCCACCCGTTTTCTTAGGAATGGCCACAGCCATAACCGGAGGAGGAAAGTAGGTACCCGAGGACATGCGATTCCAGATCTTGTACATGTTCCTTTTCAGATTGAGGTCAAAGTCACTGAGTGACTCTCCGTCAACGCCTGCACTGCCTTGATTGGCTTTTACCAATTGGTAGGCTCGCAGGACATCCCATTTTGATATGGTGAAAGGCTTGGCCTCTATCATAGCCTCCTCCTGTCAACTGACAGTTGGGCCATGACACAAGCCCGCTTGACGCAACCCCTTCGCTCCATGCCCATTACAGGCACTTCCTTGCTACTACGAGTTGCTCCGTCCCAGTATCATGCATCGGTACTCTCATGCTTGCCATTTCAGTGGCTTGCATTTCTCCCTTGGCATCATGATGACTGGTTCCCGCAGTTCCCACAAAGAGCCCGATACAGAGTCATGCCCACTATACGCCGGACACCGCTTGCACAGCCTTCGGAGCTCGCTTGCAAACTGTTCCCGGAAGGTAGAAACGCCCCCGGTTTTGATGTCAGTCTCTGGATTACGACGCGTCAACATGGGTTCGGGATAACTCATCTCTCTGCACCCTACCTGCCAGCTCATTGACTGGCGTTTCCTCAACGCTCACGACCCGTGCTCTTAACAGGAGCCGCTTGAGGTGGTTTGAAGCCGGCTTCCGACAGCAGACTTCGGTGGACCTACCACCATCTCTTCATGAGCTTATGCCATCGTCAGCTGCCATCCTATGCGGCTGATTTCTGTGCCTGCGGCACACTTTCCACGAACCAATGCTGGCGGGCCGCTTCAGCCAGTTTTTTAGCACTCAATTCTGCTGAACTGATGTAGTAGCGCAACG
>NZ_JABUZE010000009.1:0-16357 GCF_014897805.1 Halomonas sp. 3F2F | reverse complement strand
AGCCTCGCTTTATACACCATAACTTATGCGGATTCACTTAGTAAAGGCCATGATAGTATGTGGTTTCGTTAACAATATGATTAGGGACAGCCAGACTAATGACGCAACTCCCAGTGCCGCGCGCCACCATTTCCAGCATTATTTCCCCGGAAGGCAGCCTCGAAGTGCTTTCCCAGCATGAGGTCAACCGTTTAAAAAGCACCTCTAAAAGTGGCTTGCATGATCTGCTACGCCGCTGTGCACTCGCGGTGCTTAACTGCGGCAGCCCAACGGATGATAGTTTGGCCATTATGGAAGCCTACAAAGACTTTGATATTGAAGTCTTACAGCAAGACCGAGGCATCCGTCTTAAGCTAACCAATGCGCCCGCCGAAGCCTTTGTCGACGGACGAATGATTCGTGGTATACGTGAACATTTATCATCCATTCTTCGCGACATTGTTTATGTTTACAACGAAATCCAACACCACAAGCGGTTTGATTTAACCACGGGTGAAGGCACAACTAACGCCGTGTTTCATATCCTGCGCAAGGCGGGCACGCTGAAGCCGGGACGCGACCCAAGCTTGGTGGTGTGCTGGGGTGGCCACTCGATTTCCAGAGAAGAGTATGAATATACCAAGGACGTTGGTTATCACCTTGGCTTGCGAGATCTAGACATCTGCACCGGCTGCGGCCCTGGCGCCATGAAAGGCCCCATGAAAGGAGCTAACGTTGCCCATGCAAAACAGCGTCGTAAAGATGGCCGCTATTTAGGTATTTCTGAGCCAGGCATCATTGCAGCCGAAGCGCCCAACCCTATCGTTAATGAGCTAGTTGTCATGCCAGACATCGAAAAACGGCTCGAAGCATTCGTGCGTTTAGGGCACGGTATTATTGTTTTCCCCGGAGGGGTGGGTACTGCAGAAGAAATTCTTTACCTACTGGGAATTCTGCTTCATCCAAGCAATCACGATATTCCCTACCCACTCGTGTTTACTGGCCCAGCTGATTCCGCCGAGTACTTCCAGAAAATCGATGAATTCTTAGTTTATACGCTGGGCGAGGATATCCGCCGCTACTACACAATTATTACCGGCAACCCTGTGGCCGTCGCACGTAAAATGCGTGAAGAAATTGACGAGATTGCAGACTTCCGCCGCACGCATCAGGACGCTTTTTACTACAACTGGCGTCTTACCATTGCACGTGACTTTCAGGCACCCTTCGAGCCCACCCATGAAGCTATGCGCGGTCTAGCGCTTCACCGTCAGCAGCCAACCCATGAACTAGCGGCCAACTTGCGTCGTGCTTTTTCTGGCATTGTGGCGGGTAACGTTAAAGAGCCAGGGATTCGAGCAATTGAAGCCCATGGACCTTTTGAGTTAACTGCTGAACCAGAACTCATGCAGCGCTTAGACGAGCTATTAACCTCATTTGTCGCCCAAGGACGCATGAAACTTGATGGACAAGCATATACACCCTGCTATGTTCTCAAGTAACTAATTTAGCAAGCACAGCCTTTATCAGGCGCAACCCAGTCGCGCTGCGCCTGATACATCAGGAAATTCACCGTGATTATTGCTCTTTTAACGCTGATTGCAGCAGGCATCATCAAAGGTGCCATCGGTTCTGGCGTGCCAGTCATCGTAGTCCCTGTACTCACCATGCTCTACGACGTGAAGCTGGCTATTGCCGTGTTAATAGCCCCCAATTTGTTCAGTAACATTTTACAAGTATGGCAATATCGGCACCATTTGTTACCACTGCGTTTTCTCGCTGCCTTCTCTCTTTCTGGCGGGCTAGGCATTGTGCTGGGCACATGGGGCTTAGTCGTGTTATCACCCACTCTTTTATCGCTTGGGGTGGCCGCGTCGATCGTGCTCTATTTGGTCATCAAAATAGCTAGGCGAACGATCGCCCTTCCTTTCGCGACTGCCAACCGCATCGTGCTGCCTGTCGGTTTGCTCGCTGGCGTTCTGCAAGGTGCTGCGGGCATGTCAGCACCCGCATCTGTGACGTTTCTAAACGCAATGCAATTGGAGCGCCGCGTGTTTATCGGCTCTATCTCGGTGTTTTTTGTTGCTATCACCTGCGTGCAAATACCCGCGCTGCTGAGTGCGGAAATACTCACACTGGAACGTACGCTTTACAGCTTTATAGCACTATTCGTAATTCTCGCCGCCATGCCCATCGGCGCACAGCTCGGCAAACGCCTACCGCACCGCTGGTTTGATAATCTCATCATGCTGTTGCTGGCAGGTATTGCAGTCAAAATTATTGTGGATGCTGTGTTTTAAACCAAGCCTTACCACTAGACAGAAATGGCGCACAGGGAAATTACCCTAGCGCCACCTATGACTTGTTATCCCCCTAGGTGGCGCTGATCTTTTATAAACAGGGCATTACAATTAGCCCATGCTCAGTTTCTATTTAACCTTGAGCATGCGCCAGCCCACCTTCTCAGCTTCAATTAACAGATAAATCATTCCGCTACTTAAAATGATAGCTAGCCAATGCGTAATGCTTAACCCTTCGCTAGAGAAGATAAGCTGCATAAAGGGTAAATAGGTAAACGCCATTTGCAGCAACATCACCATCATAATAGCGATCCATACCGGCCGACTGCCAAAAATGCCGGCAAACGACAGCGTACTATTAATTAAAAAGCGGCTATTGATTAAATAAGCGGCACTGCCAGTGACCAGCATATTGACCGCCCCTGCCCGCGCTAGCGCTTCACTGCCCCCTTGGTTGAGTATCCAGGAGAACATGCCGAAGACGCCGACGAGCAGCAGCACAGACACAAAAATCACTCGCCACAATAAAAATAGATCAAGCAGCGGTGCTTTAGGGTCTCTGGGCTGGCGTGCCATTAAGTCTTTCTCCCCGCTCTCAAACGCTAATGCCAAGCCTAGCGTAATCGCTACCACCATATTTACCCATAATGCCTGTAACGGCGTTACCGGTAGCACCGAGCCTGATAGCACGGCAAGCATAATCGCCAAGCCCTGAGCAACATTGGTCGGCAGAATAAAGGTGATCGTTTTACGGATGTTATCGTAGACTTTGCGGCCTTCTTCAATAGCACTGACAATGGTTGCGAAGTTATCGTCTGCCAATACCATTTCAGAAGCATCTTTCGCCGCCTCAGTCCCCTGCACACCCATAGCAACGCCGACATCAGCACGTTTCAAGGCTGGCCCATCATTAACGCCATCTCCAGTCATGGAGCAAACCCCACCCCGTGCCTGCATCGCTTTTACTAAGCGCAGCTTATGTTCTGGAGATGCTCGAGCAAAGACATCAATCTCTAAAATAATGTCTTCTAACGCTTGATCGGACATCGCTTCAATTTCTCGCCCGGTAAGCGCTTTCTGGGTTTGCGCAAAACCCAGTTGTTTAGCAATAGCCAGCGCTGTCGAAGCATGATCACCGGTAATCATAACGGGACGAATACCCGCTTGTTGGCAACGTTTAACCGCTTCAATGGCCTCTTCTCTTGGTGGGTCCAGCAAGCCAATAATTCCCAGTAAGCGCAACCCACCTTCAATATGGTGATGATCAAGCTCATCAATTGCAGCGGCAGGTTTATCCGCAATGGCCAGAACGCGCAAACCTCGCGAGGAAAGCTCGTGAATACGGTTTTCCCACTCATTACGATCAATATCGACAGTGCCTTGCTTGGTAGCAACGCTGTCGCACATTTCTATCAAACGATCAGGCGCCCCCTTTACGATGACACGCTGGCCATCAGCTCCTGCATGCAGAGTGGCCATATACTTAAAGTCTGACTCGAAAGGGATCGCATCTACCCGCGGAAACTGCTGGCGCACCTCTGACGTTTTTATACCTGCTTTTTCACCGGCAACCACTAACGCGCCCTCTGTCGGGTCACCATAAATCTGATACTGTCCCGCCTGCTGTTGCAGCTCAGTGTCGTTACACAATACGCCAGCACATAAAAAATCGCTTAACGGTTGGGCACTGTCCATATCGACACATTCTGTGTCTTGTTCACCGCTGACACGCAGTCGATAAAAAGCCCCCTTGGGCGTGAAACCGATACCCTCGATGAAAAACTGCTCGTCACCCAGCCATACCGCTTGAGCCGTCATTTCATTGCGCGTCAATGTGCCCGTTTTATCGGAAAAAATAGTCGAGATGGAGCCTAACGTTTCTACTGCAGGAAGTCGTCGAATAATGGCGTTACGCTTCGCCATGCTTTGCACACCAAGCGCGAGCCCGATGGTGACAATGGCGGGTAGACCTTCGGGAATCGCGGCCACCGCTAGACCGACAGCAGCCATAAACATATCAGCAGCGGGCTGGTCATGAAGAAGCGTGCCTAACAACGCGGTAATAGCGGCGGCACCTAAAATAAAAATTGCCAGCACCCTGCCCGCACGATCAAGCTGCTGAAGCAACGGCGTTTTAATTTTTTCCACACCACGCAGAAGTTCGGAAATTTTGCCGATTTCAGTGTAGCGCCCCGTCTCAACGACCAAACCACGGGCATTGCCTTGTACCACAATCGTACTGGCAAACGCCATACTGCTTCGCTCCGCAAGATCCACATCTGCACTCACTGGGTGCGACTGCTTCTCTACAGGCACCGACTCCCCAGTTAGAGCCGCCTCGTCGGTGCGAAAACGCCGCGCTTCAATCAGTCGCACGTCCGCAGGTATCCGGTCACCACTTTCCACCAGCACGATGTCCCCAGGTACTAACGCTTCGGCAGGAATGGTAGTGCGCTTCCCGTCACGTATGACATTAGCCTGAGGAGAAAGCATATTGCGGATGCTATCAAGCGCCTGTTCAGCTTTTCCTTCCTGGATAAAACCAATCAGCGCGATCACGGCCACTACCCCTACAATGGCCGCCGCATCGATGACATGCCCAAGCAGGAAACTGGCAATGGCAGCAACCAGCAGTATAAGAATTAAAATATTATTCAGCTGATCCAATAAACGCCGATACCAAGGACGTCCCTGAGCCTGCTGAAGACGATTCGGCCCGTAGCGTTCTATACGCACTAGAGCCTCTGCAGTGGATAGGCCATCGACGGTAGCGGCCTGCCACGCCAGCGCTTGATCTATCGAGGCACAATGCCACTCTCGAGAAGGCTTCACTGGTGTTTGAGGGTTTTCCATCCATAAGCTCCCTTGTTAACTATACGGTCAGCTTACCGCAGGTTGCTGCACCGCAACACTGCTAATATTTATAAACTAACAAGGAAATGATGCAACGCAAAAAAAAGCCTCAAAATCAAGACTGAGTACGCCGAGTAAAACATCACAATGAATATTTTCTATAGATATGGGGGGCTGTTAATAGCGGTGAAAGTTGGTGTTTTTATTATATTGCGACCAACCAATGAAGTAAGCAAAGGTCAATATTATACCATTCAAATACTCGTATAATATTTTAAAAATAAATTAACTAAAAAAGCAAAAAATCATCATAGCCATGAAATATGACCCGCATCAAATAAACAGCCATTAACTACAATCACTCTATTAATGGTGGCTATACTATTCCTATCTGTCTACAAGGGACCAATACAATGACTATGTCGTGAACCGGATAGATGGGTGACTACTATGTTACAAGAAGAGCATGGGCTTTCATCTGTTGGACTTAACCCTCTTCGAGCAGCGTTAGTTACCTTTGGTGCTTTTTTGATCGTGGGCGCTCTGCCGTTACTTCCGTATACGATACCTAGCTTAGCGACCACAACGCAGTTTTTAGCCAGTCTAGGGCTGGCTTGCGGCGTATTCCTTGCTATTGGCATGCTCAAGAGCGCCGTCTACGGCCTACCGGCTTGGCGCTCAGGCCTGCGTACTCTTTTCATGGGTAGCGCTGCGGCCGGGCTCGCCTTTGCGACAGGCTATCTCGCGCAGCGTCTATTAGCAGGCTAGGCCTATAAAGACCTGCTTGGCTATTAATAATCATAGTATGTCAGTAAGCTTCACAACTTATGCTAATGATTGCTAATCCAGAATGAAGCTTAAAACCAAAAAACGGCCACCGCTGTAATAGCTAAGTGACCGTTTTATCTGTTTGGTCGGAGTGACAGGATTCGAACCTGCGACCTTTGCAACCCCATTGCAACGCGCTACCAAGCTGCGCCACACTCCGATATCTTGGGTTGGCAACGAATGTTAACCAACATCGTTTGCCTCAAGACGGTGCGTATACTAGCGCTTTCTTAACCAAATGAAAAGCTCTTTTTGCGCTTTCTTTTCAATTGCTTGCCGCTTGCACTTAATCGATGCTCTTAAGTAGCGATGCCATGGCATCATATACCTTGGGCGTTGTGACGAGCAGTTGCTCTGGGTAGAGGTCGGCTGGCACGCCGTCAGGCACCTCAGTTAAGTGGCCTACTTTCGCGCCTGCCTCGCGAGCAATGACCCAACCCGCGACAAAGTCCCATGGTGAAACGCTTTCGTAATATGCGTCTAAGCGGCCGCAGGCGACATCACAGAGGTCAATCGCAGCTGCGCCATTGCGACGAACATCCTGACAGCTCACCAACACGGCTTCCAAACGTGGTAGAAGCTGTTTGCGAGCCTGTTTATCGTAGGGAAAACCGGTAGCCACCAGAGTGCTTTCAAGCGTATCAGCGTCACTAGGCTTGATTGGTTGCTGATTGCAGTACGCACCTAATCCTTGCGCGGCACTGAAGGTATCACCCAAGAAAGGGGCATGAACGACGCCTACTTTACCGATGCCGTTCTCTATCCAGCCAATCGACACCGCCACATGGCGCAGGCCTTGGGCAAAGTTGACGGTTCCATCGATAGGATCTACCACCCACAGCCGCTCGGCGGGGGTATGCAGCGCACGCTCAGGGCTTAGCTCTTCACTCAATCTCGCTTCACCAGGAAAATGCTCCTCCAGGCGCTGGCTAATTAGCGTATCAACTGCCACATCAACATCGGTAACCAGCTCAATGCCGGCTTTTAAACGTTGACTGAAATCTTGCTGTTCGCGGGCGCGGCGAATCATATCGCCTGCCTCCTCCGCAATACGCACTGCCAGCGCCAGCCGCTCTTCTAGGGTGTAGGCCGTCATTAACGCTCCTTACTTGGTAATTTCACATTGCCTGAAGTAAGCCCAGCTTAAGCGGTGACGCATGGCATTACCATGAGCCATGCGAAACAACCTTTAACGAAGCGCATCCACCAGCACATCGACAACGATACGGGTCGCCGCCTCAATGAGTACGACATCGGCCCCTACGCGCTCCCATTCGTAGCCGGGGTACTGGGGAAGCTGAGATGCCAACGGGCCATCAAAGCGTTTTGCAATTCCCGGAGGAAGGGGTTTACCGCGTTCTAAATTGCGCTGAATACCCGGCGGCAATGGCTGGGCACGTGGCGCATCGTATTGCCGCAAGAGACGAAGCAGTTCACGTTCGTTGATACGAGGAAGATCTACAACGCGTTCGTCGCGATGGCGACGCTCATGTCGGCCTATATCCTGCCCGCCACGCTGGCGCTCGGAATGTGGGCTGTTGTCTCTAGCACCATGGGCGGGTGCGTGTGCTGGCTGTGCGACTGCCGCCACTTGCCACAACAGGGTGCAAACTAACAGGCAAGCGCTAAGAGGGATTGATTTCATTATCGGCTCCTTATGACCAGGAGCATTGAGTATAGAGAGCAAATGCGCAGGCAGTGTGAAGATTGAACAATATTAAAATACGGGCAAAAACCTGCAGATAAAAAAACCATTAGCTGGCACAGCTACCAAAGCTAATGGTTAGCTTTTACGTTGCTGTACACTATTCCCCGTCAGCCATAGAAATTATCCCGTCCCCAGATACATACACAGTTTCCTGACGATCCTGAGTTAAAACTTCAATAGTTTCTGATAGTTCGATATCTGCAGCGCCTGCAAACACAGTGAACAGCTCGTCAACATCCGTATTTTCAGCACATGACTGAAAGCTGAATTCAGGCGCGCCCTCTCCGAGAGACGCTTCCGCGATTGAAAGTGTTCTATATGAGTTGAGTTCTCCAACACATGCAGAAGCCTCTGAGCGGTCCAAGTAGCTTCCATACTTGGGCACGCCGATGGCAGCCAAGATTCCGATAATAGCAATGACTACCATCAGTTCAATGAGAGTAAAACCACTTTGCTTGTGAATTGTAGTTATTTTAAAAAATTTTTTATTCATAACACTGCTCCTTTGTGCTATTAAATTACCTCTTCAATAACATGAATGCGATAAGTGCGTTAAACAAACCCGTGCCACAATGTTTAACAATACCAACAACTTCTCGATGCTATATTGAATCAACAATAGCAATCACATCGTTACATTTCCGTTGACTATTAATAATAATTAATACTTAGCATAAAGAAATAAAACAAACATGATTGAATTTAGCCATGAACGATTTAACCCCCGGGCCGACGCTGAGCAAGGCGGCCATGCATAGCGGCCTGCACGGCATCGCTAAACGGCTGGTTGAAAATGGCGTGCTGACCGATGCTCAGGCGACTGTCGCGGAAAACACAGCAACAGAGCTTGACGTGTCGCTGTTACAGCACGTGGTCGATAGTGGGTTAGTAGAATCAGGCGCAGCAGCGCTGGCCGCTGCCTGGGAGTATGGTTTACCGGTCGTTGACCTAGATGCCATTCGTATAAATGCGCTACCACCCGCCAACGACTACCCCGTTAAAATATTAGAGCGTCTAGATATTCTTCCTCTGGCACGCCACGGGCACCGCCTTACTGTCGCTGTCCCCTACCCCGCTACGCTAACCCAACTGAATGAACTTCAATTTGCTACCGGGCTAAGTGTAGATGGCGTACTGGCTCCCGCTGATCAACTTAAAAACACTCTAACGCAATATCTAGCGCAAAATGAGCGCAGCATGCTAGATGAATTGGAAAACGTAGATGATGCGGTCAGCGCGTTGAATATTGTTCAGTTGGACGAAGATGAGGCGACATTAGACAAAGCAGCAACAGATAGCGAAGATGCCCCCGTCGTCAAATTCGTCAATAAAATACTCTTAGATGCTATCAACCGCGGCGCTTCCGATATTCACTTTGAGCCTTATGAAACCCTGTACCGGGTGCGCTTTCGTATTGATGGCATGCTGTTTGAAATTGCCCGCCCACCTTTTGCGCTTCGGCACCGCATCGCAGCACGTGTAAAAATCATGTCTCGGCTGGATATTTCTGAACGGCGTCTGCCTCAGGATGGCGCAATCAAGCTGCAGCTTTCACGCACGCGCTCAATTGATTTTCGAGTGAACTCACTACCCACTGTGTTTGGTGAAAAAATAGTACTGCGTTTGCTAGACCCTGCCACTGCTCAACTCGCTATCGAGCAGCTAGGTTTTAGCCCTGAACAGCAGGCCGTTTATGAACACGCACTTAAGAAGCCTCAAGGAATGATCCTGGTTACCGGGCCGACGGGGAGCGGTAAAACAGTGACGCTTTACACAGGCATCAACATTCTTAATCAAATTGAGCGTAATATCTGCACCGCCGAGGACCCGGTAGAGATCAAAGTGTCGGGGGTCAATCAGGTGAACGTTCTCCCTAAAATCGGTCTGAACTTCGCCAGCGCTCTGCGCGCCTTTTTACGCCAAGACCCTGACGTGGTGATGGTGGGCGAAATTCGCGACTTGGAAACCGCTGAAATTGCCGTAAAGGCAGCCCAAACAGGCCACTTAGTGCTATCTACCGTACACACTAACTCCGCCGCTGAAACGCTAACCCGTTTAGCGAATATGGGCATCGCATCGTATAACATTGCAAGCTCAGTTAGTTTGATCATTGCCCAGCGCTTGGCACGCAAGCTATGTGACCTATGCAAAGTACCCGCTAAGATTCCTGCCGAAGCGCTGCGTCAGGCTGGCTTTAGCCAACAGGATATTTGCAACGGCACGATTTATTCAGCGGTCGGTTGTAAACAATGCACCCAGGGCTATAAAGGTCGTATTGGTATCTATGAAGTGGTGCCTATTACTGATGCTATGCGTCAGTTGATTATGCGCGATGGCGATGCGCTAGATATCGATCAACAAGCTCGCCGCGAAGGCTACCCTAGCCTTTATCAGCGTTGCCTAAGTCGTGTGCTGGATGGCAGCACTAGCCTGGCAGAAGTTAACCGCATCAGTAAGGAGTAACGCGCCATGGCCAACGCTAAAGCATATCGCACCAAGCCAACGCCGCTACACCGCTGGAAGTGGGAGGGTAAAGGGCCGCAAGATCGAGCCATGCGCGGTGAGTTGATTGGCCGCACCAAACCCGACATCATTGAACAACTGGCTAAGCAGCGTATTGTCGCCACTAAAGTTCAAAAACGCAGCAGCTTTAGTGGACGCAGCAAGGTAACCAACGTCGACATCATGATTTTTGCACGGCAAATGGCCACCATGGTGCGAGCAGGTATCCCTATCCTTCAGGCGTTACAAGCCGTTTCTGAAAGCCTAAAAAAACCTGCGATGGTAGCCCTAACCCAGAAAATTATGGAAGACGTCTCTTCGGGCGATAGCCTTTCCAGCGCCATGGCAAAACACCCCAAACAGTTTGACCGCCTGTTCGTTAGCCTGGTCGACGCAGGAGAGCAGGCTGGTGCGCTTGACCAGATGCTGGAGCGGGTAGCCAGTTATAAAGAGAAAGTTGAATCACTCAAAAATCGTGTCAAAAAAGCGCTCTGGTACCCCACGGCAGTGATGATCATTGGTGTTGCCGTTACCATGCTGCTACTCATCAAAGTCGTGCCTGAATTTGAGAGTATGTTTCAAGGTTTTGGCGCAGAACTACCAGCGCTCACTCAGTTTACGGTTAACTTATCGGACATGGCCCAAAAGTACTGGTTACAAGCAACAGGTACACTATTTGGCAGTATAATGCTGCTGAAAGCTGCAGCGCGACGCTCACCACGCGTCGCTTATCGGTTAGACAGCATGATGCTTCATCTGCCTATCCTTGGCGATATTTTACACAAATCGGCTGTCTCACGATTCACACGCACCTTAGCGACTACCTTTACTTCAGGCGTGCCACTTATTGAAGGGCTCGAAACTGCCGCAGGTGCATCGGATAATCGCGTGTATATCAGAGCGATTAATGAAGTGCGCCAAGATGTCACTACTGGACAACAGCTGCATTTCGCCATGCGTATGACCAACCGCTTTCCAGCGCTGGCAGTTCAAATGGTGAATATTGGTGAGGAAGCCGGCTCACTAGATGCCATGCTTAACCGAGTCGCCGATTACTACGAAGAAGAAGTGGATAATAAAGTAGACGCCCTGACCTCGTTAATGGAACCGATTATTATCGTTGTCCTTGGCGCACTAGTGGGCGGCGTTGTTGTCTCCATGTATTTGCCTATTTTTGAAATTGGCACCGCACTATAAATAAACCGTTCATACACACTTCCCCAACAATTGGAATACCATGGGTTTATCACCAACCTTTTACCTCTTTTTTGCTTTCCTGATCGGCCTCTGCTTTGGCAGTTTTCTTAACGTTGTCATCACCCGTTTACCCGTTATGCTAATGCGCCGTTGGCGTAATGAAGCACGCGCCTCTCTTGAGCTGGCCGACGAAACATCCCCCCGCTTTAACCTTGCTACTCCAAGGTCAATGTGTCCACGCTGCGAACAACCCATTGCTTGGCACGATAACCTACCTTTAATAGGCTGGATAAAAAGAAGGGGAAAATGCGCCCATTGCCAAACTTCCATCAGTGTACAGTACCCATTCGTTGAGCTGATGGGCGGACTACTTGCTGTGGTCGTTGTGGCTTTGCATGGCCCGACGCTAAGCGCAATGTTTATCTATGGCGCTTGTGTAACACTACTGGCTTTGGCAGTAATCGACTTTCGAACCTATTTACTCCCTGATATGTTGACCCTACCGTTGTTATGGGCTGGCTTAGCTTACCAATTGTTCTTTCAGCCCCTACTGCTCCCTGGCGCTGTCATCGGCGCGATGGCGGGCTATCTTGTGCTATGGAGCTTTTACTGGCTATTTAAGCTCATAACAGGCAAAGAAGGCATGGGGTTTGGGGATTTCAAATTACTCGCTGCGCTTGGTGCCTGGGTAGGTTGGAGCATGTTACCGCTACTGCTTATTTTATCTGCAGGTATTGGCGCAATCATAGGATTAGCCGCTCAAGCTATTTATCCCCGGTTACGTGGCCAACCTCTCCCCTTTGGCCCCTTTCTTGCGCTGGCGGGCTGGATTTGCATACTGGTAGGCAACGAGTTAATGACACTCTATACGTCGTTGCTGTATTAAGCCTAACGCCGGTTTTGATTCAATTCTTTGGGGAGCATGCATGATCATTGGACTAACAGGTGGTATAGGCTCGGGAAAATCTACTGTTGCCCGTGCGTTTGGAGAACTGGGGATTGGCTGGGTAGATGCCGATGATGTCGCTAGAGAAGTCGTTGCCGTTGGCGAACCCGCGCTGGCAGCTATTGCCGAACACTTTGGCACAGACGTATTGAATTCCGACGGAACACTGAATAGGTCAGCACTGCGTAGCATCATTTTTGAGGATCCTGCGCAACGGCAGTGGTTAGAGTCTGTCACTCATCCCCAGGTACGCGAACGCCTTCTTTTGCATCTGGATCGTCTGCAGGCGCAGTCGCCTTATGTATTATTAGTGTCTCCTCTGCTTTTTGAGTCTGGCCAAGATAAGTTGGTTAATCGTACGTTAGTCATCGATGTGCCCGAATCGCTGCAATTAGCGCGTACGCTTGCCCGAGATGGGGTGAGTGAATCCCAGGTGCGTGCTATCCTCGCCGCCCAACTTCCACGCGAAGAACGCCTTGCTAAAGGCAATGATGTCATCGACAACAGTGGTGACCATGCGAATATGACGCGCCAGGTCATCCAACTGGATCGTCGTTATCGCGCCGAGTGCACTTAACGACGTACTTGAGACGTACTTTTGAAACAGGAGTTTGTCATGCCCACACCGGCAAATGATTCACCGCTAGAGGTTGCTTGCCCCCAATGTGGCAAGAAAGTTATCTGGGGGCCAGAAAGTACTTATCGCCCTTTTTGTAGCAAACGTTGCCAATTACTTGATTTGGGCGCTTGGGCGGAAGAGTCACATCGCATTGCAGGTGAATCCGCCATGGATGAGGCGGACTTGGATACCCTGCTTGCTCAAGCAGATAGAGACGCACCTCTTTCTTAAAGGCTCGCCCAACATGACTGACGCCACGCTGCCTCTATATCATCTACTGCATGAACTTGATGCCCACTTTGATCAACTGGTAGCCACCATTGAGCGGGCTGCAGCGCTATACGAATTTAGCCCACCACCTACTTGGCGGTTCCGGCCTGACGCGAACGATTCTATTTGGCTGAGGGAAGCACTGCTGGACATGTGGCATCAGCAGGGACAGGATGGCCGCGAAACGCGTAACTACATCGCGGTCATCGCCGCTAACGATGATTTATTAGCAGCGTGCCATCAAATTAACTACGCAAAGGCAAATATCAGCGACCTACTCGCGCGCATTAAGCAGTCTCATCCAAACGCGTTGAGCGACGCTAAGTCTCGCTTACCAAACCGTCATCCCCATATCGACGACATACTGCGTAAAAGCGGATTTGCAAGACTCCATCTGAAACAGTGCTGGCGACAACTCCCCATTGCCCCTGCGCCGGTGTCTAGAGTTAGGCTAGCGTGGTACAGCAGCGGTCGCTCAATCAAACGCGTTAGTGTTCAAGAGGCTGAGCAAAAATTATTACAACTAGACAGCGATGCACCACATATTCGTATACAGCTACGCAAGCTCGCCAGCATTCCAAGTGGAGAAATATTGGCGCAGGTACAAACCCAAGCCCCTTTAATGCGCGCGAATCTGTTTTTTGTCGAACCGCTTGCGGATGGGCACACGCGACGAGCACTTAATATTGCAATGCCGCTAATTGTGCCTGCTAATGAAGGGCGATTACCACATCTCAAAGCCCCAGCAGAAATGCCTCCAACGACTCGCACAAGAGCTAAGCGGCGCGACGAAAAACTAGAAGATGACGTATATTTACCTAGCTTACGCATCTATCGGTATCGCTAACGAGTTACCTCATCTCATAACGTCGCATTATTTACCCGCTACTGGCACGTCATCAAGCTTCCACCGCTTAGACTCCAGCAGCGCGTGTATGACCTCGCTTACATCTCGCTCCGACAAATCATATTCGCCAATCAGCGCTTTTAAGCGTTGATCAAACAGACGCTCTTGCTCATCCGAGTGTGCCGCTTCGTCTGCAGCTTGATCCTCAGCTTCCAACGCTGCAATTGAACGTACTGGCGGCCCCGTTGGAATATTGAAATCGCTGTTAGGATCTTCTAACTGGCGCAGCGCCTGCGCGAAGGCATCATCCAGCTCACGAAACTTACGTAGCTTTTCACGCTCATCTAGCTGTTTTTGAACTTTTTGATATTTCATCGATGTTTCATTTACACCTTACTTGAAATGGATGACAAGTCTGCTGAAACAGACCTTTTTCCGGCAAAACTGTGCCCAAACGCGTAAAGCCTCTGAGCAAACTTGCCTTTGCTCTTTCTTCCCAGCATAAAGGCATCACAACTTAGTAATAAATAAGCTGCTCCCGATATAAAACAGGATGCTCCTACTGGCAGAGCAAAAACGCCCAGTTAAGCAACCTAAGGTGGCGCATATAGCGGCAAATTCATCTAGTAGGCAAGCAGCAATGTTAATCGCCTATTAGATCACTAGCAACGCAAGCACCGGGATGGTGCATTACAGGTGAGATGAGTAGCGCGACCTGTACGACTTAAGCATAGGAGGCCAGATAATGTTCAATGCAATGATGCGAGCTGAGATCTGGCTGCAAGACACTCTCGATAAGCCGCTTGGAATCGAAGACCTTGCTAATCACTTAGGATACTCAGCATCACAAATACGCCGACAGTTCCGCCACTGTTTCAACATTTCACCTAGTGCTTACCGTGAAAAAAGGCGTCTTGAGCGAGCCGCTGTCTTACTTTCACTCACCTCACAAAATATAGCGCAAATCGCTATTCGTTGTGGATATACTAATCACTCTTCTTTTTCACGTGCATTTCAGCGCCGCTACCGGCTGTCACCCCGCGAATACCGTCAAGCGATAAGCAGCCTGTATCTTCTGAACAGACCTGACAAAAAATTCACAATCAGCATTGAAAGAAACCGTCCCGCACATGTGGTTTTAATGCGCTTGTACCAAGCACCAGACCACATTCCTGGGCTAGGCAACAAAAAGTATCACGCTAACCATTTAGACCACCTACAAGCCCAACTAGAGGCATCCACCCCAACCATGGTATTGCCAGACCTTTTAACAGAGAAAGTGACAGCCGCTGTAGAAGAACCTGCACCGAACCACACTCGAACTGATATCGGGCTCTATCTAGAGAATAGAGATACTGCCGAATACCTAGCACTGCCTGTCAACTACCGTCGGGTAGACATTCCTTCACGCTACTATGCGAAAATATACTTCGATAATATTTCGCAATTATCTTATGTAATATCTGAAACGCTAGTGGCATTAATGGATGAAAAAAATCGTTTAAATATCAGCGGTGATGCACCGCAAGTATTATGGCATCCGCATCATATTGAGCTTCGAATACCTTTATCTGCCTAGCCAGTCTGGATAATTTTTTATCCGCTCTCATCAAACCAAAAACCGGCACTTCTTGTTAGAAATGCCGGTTTAAAACGACTCAGTCTTCCATACGCTCTAGCCAGGATTCGACGGCTTCATCACCATGCTCATCTTTCCAGCTACGCAGGCCTTTATGATTACCGCCACGGGTTTCAATCACTTCACCAGTATGCGGGTTCTTATAAATCTTCAGACGACGCTTACGACGCGTAGAGGATGCCGCAGCACCTTTGGATCCGCGCTGATCCGCGTTAGGGTCCAGCAATGCAATAACATCAGAAGGACGCTTACCAAACTCGTTCATTAACGCTTCAAGCTTAGCTTTAAATTCAAGCTCGCTTTTCAAGCGCTGATCACCTTCCAAGCGCTGTAAGTCTTCTTGCAGTTGTTTTAGCTGCTGTTCCTTTTGAATATACTCATTTAATAACGACATGGGGATTCCTTTTAGCAAAGGTTTAACTGCGCGAGTTAATCAATCTATCAACTCAGTACGCACGGGTTCAGGATGCGCGCACATTATTGCTTTAAATGCGCTAGCTGACAATAGTCTAGTTGATTTTAGCTTAAATACTAATCGATTTTTATTGCTTAGTTGGAACTATAAAAACGAGCTTTATACTCAAGTCAAACATAGGCTAATGATCTATGTCATATCATACAGATTATCGAGTAGGAAGGGGAGTCGCCTCCCCTGTCCTCTCACACCAC
>NZ_JABUZE010000121.1:0-10002 GCF_014897805.1 Halomonas sp. 3F2F | reverse complement strand
GTGCAGCCGCTTAAAAAAGTGTCCGGAAAACTGTTGCCAGATCATCACCATCACCATCACCATCACCATCACCGACTACATGACAACAAGTTTTTATTCCCTTTCAGATATATAGAGTAGAATTTAGTCAAGCACAGCATAAAGAACAAACAACCGTTTGTTGGACGTTACCAAAGTGCCTACCGAAAATCCTCAATCTGCTTGTTTTGATGACCAGAAACCCGTCCTGCTATCTATGAACAGATAAGGTGCCTTTTCTTATGATCATGGGTTACGCAAGGGTCAGCGCCCTGAACTTCAGCTTGATACGCTGACGAATACTGGGTGCGAGCAGATCTTCCAAGAAAAAATGATCGGTACGCCAAGAGAGACCTGAATTGTTGTTATGTCCGGGCACACTCCGGAAGGTCTATGTGGGCGTTGGTGTAGCGAACATGCCCTTTGTCGATGTCCACAGCCTTGAACTCAACGAAGATGACAACATTATGGTGAAAGGTCAGCGCTATGACTTTTGGGAGGGCAGCAGTAACTGGGATTTCATCAACAAAACTGCTGTGATCACCCCCAGCGTGGATCTACGAGAGTGCCTTGTTCACGTCGACGGTGAGACCCACATCGACTCTGACGTAACCGATTACTAACAGCAGCCGAGTACGCGTCGCTCTCTCTGCGATTTGGTGTTTAACCTTGGCAGAATCTTCATTTTGGGCAGCTATGATAAGAAAACTTGGCTTTTTTGTTGTGTCGGTCTGCACCGGGAGTCCTGCCAAGGTCGAACACACAGGCACCGAGAAAAGATCTGGCATCAGGCTTACGACATTTGGGTAGCCGATAAAGTATTGAAGCTCATTCGAGCGAGCCCTTCCCGATGAAACGCATCACCGATGTGTGGTCTCGTCTAGATTAGGCGTTTTAAGGGCGCGTAAAAGAACGGCTGCAGGCGTTTTCTGGTGGAACAAGAAAATGACTCCGAGCGCTTGATGATAAGAAACGCCTCTAGCTGTCTTTTCAGAGATACCAATAGACGGCTAGAGACGTTTAAAAAGAGGGGGCATCTGAAACAGTTTCTCTGAGGTTTGAAAAGGTGCGTTTCACGTATACGCTAGTAATTAAAAAGACGTTTTGAGACGTTTTTTCAAATGCCCTAAAAAACGTCTGTAGCTGTTCTACGTACAGCGTGAAAAACGCGCCAAGATGGGCATGGATGATTCAGGCCTATTGAGCAATTAGCTGCACATTCAAATTACCTCCACAGCTAATGACTAAAACGCAATGCTTTATGGCTTCAGCTATGAAGAGCATGAACCCAAAAAAGACGAGCTTGATTGGATGCGCCATAATAGCGAACGTGTCCAACACCTCTTTGACGGTGTGAACACTCGCGATGGTGAGTCAGGCTGTGGGGCCGTCGCGCAAACGCTACTTCGCGAATAACAATAGCTTTTAGATAGCGGACGCGCGGGTGGCTAAGGATAAGCAGACGCGGTATCTTGTCCTACGGGTCTCATCTTCCTTAGACCACGTCGACATATGTTCTCTGCCAAGGACGGCTTTATGACTAGCTCCCATGAGACACCTCGCGCTTCCTATGGGCTCTCCCTACAGGGATATAGCCTTGAACATATTGCTGAGCGCTTGCATACGAGCGATGACCGTATCTCGCAGATGATCGCTAAGTACCAACGTCAGCTACCGGCAGCGACAGCCAAGCCCTGGTGGCATGGCTTATCGAGCAGCACCCGAATCCTGCTTGAAGAGTTAGGTCTGCATAGTCACGATGATGTGGAACAAGCCTATCAAGAAGGTGCTTTTACGCAAGGTCATCCGAACCTGCTACGTGGTCTTTCTGAGCGGACGTTGCGTCAAATCACAAGCTGGTTGGATCAGCCTAACGCTAACGCAGTAATAACAAAGACTGCCGAGTGTCCTTTAACACTGACACTTAACGCTGAGTGTGCACACCACCTTGAGTGGTTGAGCCGTGCAGCTCATATAACGCCGACGGTGCTTGTTGAAAAATTAATCAACGAAGGAGTCAGGCGTCGATATGGATCCCAGGACTAATCACAAAAGGTAACACTGCTTTGCTAGTCTGTCTGGGTGTACCGATTTCAACGCTCACTTTTAACTCGGTGTTGGCTGCGGCGGGATTCCCGGGGTCAATCCGGCAACGGAAAGCACCAAGCAAGATATAGGGTTGGCATGCACGGCCATTGACGGGCACGTGGCTGAACGCAAGTTAAGCATCTCAATGGGAAGTGGCATTACATTATCTGGGGGCTATGAAAGGGCAGTAGGTGCAAATAGATAACGCTAGAGAGCTAAGCGGCAGATCAGATTAATGCGTGCTTAGAGATGCTTTGTTAATCAACAATAAGTCACGAGTAAGAATGAGAGCACCGTTATCATTACCCCAGCTATGGGAAAGTACCAAATACGTATCGTGGCCAAAGAGCCACAGCAACCCCATGGTGCGCGTGCCACGCCCGTCGGGGAAACCCGAAACCAAGTCGATTCCGCGCTTAGCCAGTGAGTACGATACCTTTGAGCGTTGCCTTGCGTATCGAGACCAGCGCGGCAGAGAGATTTGGGGGATACGCCGCTGGAAGGAGTTGTTGCTAGTGGATGCACGCTCCGTCGCGCGAAATCGTGAACGACCCGCTGGCCCGATAACGGGCGTTTACCATTATGAGCGCCCCACGGGAACAACACTCTGGGTAGCGGCTTGGTATGAGTTGATGCCCGACGGTTCACGCAAAAAACGCAGCGCTCAGTTCAGTTACGGCACGTCACGCTCCCGCTATGCGACCTCAGAAGAAGCTATGCAGGCGGCGATTAAACGGCGGCAAGAAGAAGAGGCGCGCTGGTACTGTGTCGTGGGTAAGCGTGATCAACGACGCGTGAACCAATGACGTAAGCTTCCTACTTTAAGGAGTGTCGATGGCTTTTCGCTTTCAACGTCGTATTTCGCTAGTGCCCGGCGTGCGCCTGAATATCAGCAAGCGTGGTGTGGGCCTTTCTGTCGGCCCGCGTGATGCAAGTGTCAGCATGGGGCCACGAGGTATCCATGCGCATGCCGGACTTCCTGGAACAGGGCTGGCCTATCGCACCCAGCTGTCGTCATCTCGGCGAGCTTCTTCAAAAGAGCAAGCAAGTGCCCACTCAACCCCAACAACGCTAGAAGCGCGCATTGGGCAAGGTGAGTCGCTAGGGCTTCAGCTGTCGGTTAAGAAAGACGGCAACGTGCGCTACCTATTTGAAGACGACACCCCGCTCAGCGACCAGGACGTACGTTGGCTGCGCCGCCATGCACGTGATGCTATTCGTGCACAACTCAAGACACTCTGCGATGAATTAAACGCGGACATCGTGCGCTTAGGGCAGCTGCACCACGATACCCCATCTCCTCACTGCCGTGGCTACACCCCACGCCATTTTGCTGAGCCGGCACCCACTCCGCCCACGCCGATACCTCTTTCATGGTGGAAAGCGCTATGGCCACCGGCACGCCGTCAACACGAGGCCGATAACACACGTCGCCAGACGCAGTTTAATAATGACTATCGTGCCTGGGGGGGCGACCTGAACGATCGTCCTGCAGGCCCGTTGTCACAATCCTGGCTCTAAACTCAGGCATATAGCGGCGACATTTGCGGATCTCACGTTCGGTGCTTGGGGGTAGTGTTAGGCGTCAACTAACTTGTCCGGTCGGCCATCCTAATTGTCGCCGAACAGGGTAGTCACGGTTAGGTGCTTACTTACTTAACAATAGATGGACACCTACCATCGAGCCTTTGCGGTAGATGAGTTCACCGGTCCGTTACTTTCTGATTCTCTGCCGTTTTTGATTATTGATATTCATTTAACCACGATAAATTTGGATCACCTTTTTCAAGACGTTCAATAACGTCCTTCAGTTTTATGTGATGATTAGGATTGACTTTTTGTGCCAGGTTAAGGCTGCGACGAGATTGTGCTAAGTGGAAGAAGGTTTTGCGTATGTCTGACATGAGCTTATTTTCCAAAACGGTAAGTATTTCCTGTTCCCAAGGAAGCGCGAACTTTAGGTCAGCAGCTGTGTAATGGTGTCGTCCTGTTCTGGCCACACGTTTAGCGTAGAGCTTTGGCTTAGCTTTAGTACCTCGGGCTTTTTGAAAACGATTACGAAAAACATCCTGTAAAATGGAAAATTTTCATTTGCGGTGCAATTTTGTGGGTCTTATTGCCCGCTTTCCGACTTGACTTTACGTAATCTGCTCATGAGTTCACAACCATGAGTGTTTTTCTAATGAGCATAGTTGAAAAAGAAGACCGATATCTTACTGACCTATGTATTTGTAAACGTTATAAAATTTCACGTTCAACTGTGTGGCGCTGGATCAAAGATGGGGTCATACCACCTCCGATCAGAATTGGACCTCGAGCTGTACGGTGGCGGTTATCTGTGCTTGTCGCGTGGGAGAGAACGCTACCAAGTGGTTCTCCTGCTTTTAATCTAGCCAAAAGAAAGCATTGAATAGCTTTTAAGACCTTTTTTACATTGCCCCTTGCAGCTTCTGTAAGGGGCTTTTTTCCTCGAGCACTTTATCCTCTGGCTAAACCATCGGGTTTATGTAGTCTACCTTTCATCCTATTCACCAGAATTTAACCTGATTGAGATTCTCTGGCGCAAGGTAAGGCATCAGTGGTTGCCACTAACGGCTTATGAGAGCTTTCATTCTTTAAGGCATCATGTGCATGAGGTGCTGTTAGGCTATGGCAGCAAATATCGTATTTTTGTATAGGTGCCTAGCACAAATGCGTCGGGCAAAGTGGGATATCAAGGCAGTGAAGTTTGCCGCTAGTGAGTTTGTTCTCAAAGGGTGCATCAGTTAGCGTCATCTAGGTGTGGAGTGGGTGGCCAAATAATAGTGGTTTCTTGCGACATTAAATGTCGCAATTTGTGGTTAGGATGGTTCTTGAAACGATTCTTGGCACTATCTGTAGATACAAGGATGTCGCATGAAACCTGCTATAAACCCAAACAAAATCGTTGTGTTTACCGGTGCCGGTATTAGTGTCAGTAGTGGGCTAGAGGCGTTTCGTAACAGTGGTTTAAGGACGGTTGGGCTGCATGAGCAGTTAGCTTCACCCCACGCCTGGAATAGGCGCCGGAAAGAAGTTATAGAGTATTATAACTGGCGCCGAGAGTGTGCTGGCAAGGCACAACCGACACTGGCTCATCTCGCTATTGCACGGCTTGAGCAAAAGTACGAAGTTGTCGTGATCACCCAAAACGTTGATGACTTACATGAGCGCGCCGGGTCTCGTGATGTCATTCATTTGCACGGAGAGCTTAGAAAAGTGAGATGTTGTGGTCAGCATGCGTTGGTATCGGATATCGGCATCAGCCCACAGCATTTAGGTGACACATGTCCCGATGGGCATGAATTACGGCCACATGTGGTCTGGTTTGGGGAGCAGGTTATGCAGTACTCAGAGGCTGGTCGACATTTTAAGACGGCAGCCAAGGTGCTGGTAATCGGAACTTCGCTGCAGGTTGACCCAGCAGCGAAGCTGCCCAAAAAGGGCAGGTATAGGGCGGAAAAGCTGATCGTAAACCCTCACTTCGATGTGGCGGATAGACCCTACAGCTATCGCATTATTCATAAAGAAGCGGATTGTATTGTGCCGGACATTGTAGCGGCCTGGCTTGACGGGCAGCGCTGGTAATATGGGCTGTGTCGCGCCTGAGGGCGTGGTCATGTGATTGCCACAACAAGGATTATTGTGCAGCTAAAAGCCTGTTGCACTTGGTCATTGAGATCGTCCTGCCGATACTACAAAACGCATGACTCATGCACCGCGAACCCCGGTTGCTCTCCATGCTCTGGCAACAGAGCGCGTGAGAGTGATAAGAATCCGCGATTCTATTCTGTGAATGAATCGTCAGAGGGTTCTTGGCTCTCCATAGCGGGGCGAGTTGGTACGTCTTGCAAGCACTACCGTCGCTGGCTCGACAAACATCATCCATCACAACCCACAGCATAAGCAGAGAGCACGTAATGGCAAAGGCGAGGAAGTGGTATGTCGTTTGGGTAGGGCGGACGCCGGGGATCTATACGACCTGGGCCGAGTGTGAGCGCGAGGTAAAAGGGTTTCCCTCGGCGCGTTATAAGTTCTTCCCAAGCCAGGAAATAGCCCTACAGGCGTTTGCCAAAACGGCCAAGGCGCCGGCCCCAAAGGCAAGTGCCAGCCTCCCCGCTAAAAAGCCTGCCGCGAAAAAGCCAAAGGCTCCCGCTCAGACGACCCAGAGCGCCGTCGATGTCGAGATTTTCTGCGATGGGGCATGCGACCCTAACCCTGGTCCCTCCGGTTCCGGCGTGGTGGTTTACCACCAAGGCGTGCTGAGCGACCTGTACTACGGTCACTTTGCCCCGATGGGTACCAACAACACCGCCGAGCTGCTGGCGCTGCAAGAATCGCTATCCCTTGCCAAAACGGCCCTTTCCGAAGGTAAGAGCGTGCGCATCCGCGCCGATTCGCAGTATGCGATCAAGTGCATCAGTCAGTGGGCGAGCGGGTGGAAAAAGCGTGGATGGCGGCGGCCAAACAATGAGCCGGTCAAGAACCAGGTCATTGTAGAAGCCGCCTATAACCTCTACTGCGATATTGGTCACGCCATCGAATTGGTGCACGTCAAAGCGCATGCGGGGATTGAGGGTAACGAGTTGGCCGACCGCATGGCGATGAAAGCCTCTCTCGAACGGCAGGGCGCGTTTGTGAAATACCAAGGCACACTGAATGCCGAAGAGATCCTTCGCTTACAGCGGGGGTAAGAAGAGACAGATGGAAGTTTGCTCACGGTGTGACGGTGGGGCTATCCACGCGTCAAGCTGCCCGATGTGTTGAGCATCCGGTTGTGTCGATTTTCAGAATAGCCCCGTTAGGGGCTGATACAAAGAGAGTATACAAATGAATCATCTACAAGCTGATAACGCTGGCTTTGACGAAAGCGCCAGCGAAGAAACCCACACGGCTAGCGTATTGCACAAGGATAGTGTCGCTCCGTTTCAACCACTCGCTGATCAAGTCGAGTATCCCGCTGCTTCTTTGGAGGAAATCGCCCCGCGGGTAGACGATATCCTAGAGGCCGCGAAATTACTGGCTTCAGCCGCAAAGAAGCTGGAGAAAAACCGTCAAGAAGAAGAAGAGGCCGAACAGAGTGCAAGGGCGCTTCAAAAAGAAGCGAATGGTGCTTTTGAAGCTCGCCTCGCAAAGCGGGAAACACCGGATGCACGCTCTTTTGAAGATGTTCAGAAAGACTTGCTGAAATCGCTCAAGAGACTCGATAAGGCCGTGGAGAGCGCCCGCGAGGAAACAGAAAAATCACAGGACGCTTACAAGGAACTACTCAGCATCATCACTCCTTCCAACTGAGTATCAAACGGCATCGGAGTGAACTATGCAAAATAGCGTATCAAATAAGGGTGTTATCAGTTTACCCCAGGCATTGGCTAACTATAAAAAGATCTTGTCGGCGGCCCAAAGGTTGTCGTCGTCAGTCAATAAAGTTGAGGGCAAGCGCGCTGAGGAAGCGCGAGCCAGGGAGCGGGCGAGTCGCCTTCGCGATGAGTCGAAAGCAGCTTACAAGGCCTTAGCGGACGGTGATTTTTCGGGCCAGTTGCGTATCGAAAAGACCATCCAGAGAGATCTTTATAAGGCAAATAATGATGTCGATCGTGCGATTGACGGTGCTAATAAAGAGGCAGAAAAATCTGAACAGGCCTACGCGGATTTATTGTCGGTTCTCAGGGGAGGGTGATTATTTAACCCGTTGGCATGCAACTGCTGCGCCAGGCGTGGCCGCGATAGTTGGAAGATAACGGCCTCACTAATCGTTTACCACACAGCGCGTAAAGCATCGCCCACATGTGGGCGGCGATATAAGCGCGCATCGCAACGCGGTGCTAAATTGTTGTCGCCGCAACCCCTTGATATTTTCCAGTGTTAAAAACGTGCCTACAAAGAACAGCTCTACCCCAACCCAACACCTTGATACGTTGGCTGACATCTTGCTTTAGGGAGACAATCTGCTTGCAGCGCATTTTAAATCGCACCAACATCAGATACCAACATAGCTAAGGGTTTACAGCATTTTATTGTCAAGGTAATCTAAAAACGCTGCAGCAAAATCTGTAGCCTGGGTTTAGCAGCCTAGAACCACAAAGGCGCACAAGCGCCGTCACTTAGTAATGGCGCTTTTTTGTTGCTGTTATGGCGGCGGTGCGTGGGGCACTTCGGTGCGCCGGTTTCCTTTGTGGCCGGTCTGCTAACCCGCGTGCCGCCGCCTCCATTGTTTAGCAGCGATGGGAGTGGCTCTTTATCACAAAGGAGTCCTATCTATGGCAACACGTCTGTCTTGTCTTACAAAACGTAGCCTTGCTGGCCGCGCTGCAGCCCACCGTGCTATGGCACGTGCTGCACTCTTCTCTGATCATAGCCTCCGCGTTCGTTATCAGCGTTATCAGCATCACATGCAAAAGGCCCACGCATTGGACGCTAAAGCGGCGGCGTCAACGTGCTCTTTCGCCGTGCTGGAGGTGCGCTCATGAACCGCCAACACGTCCACCCTGTTGCGGCTGCGCCGCTAGAAGCCTTGCTGCAAGCAAAAGCTAGCGACGGCGAGACATTTACGGTTTGCGAACTCCGTAATCATCTGAGTAAACACCCGGATTTAGCGGATGTTACCTCCAAGCGTTTACGCTTGTACGTGCAAGATCAAATCAACACGCGCGAAAAGCACGGTGTCATTGAGCAAGTTGGCATTGAAGGCAAGCGCCGAAAGGTATTTCGGCAAGTAGCCGCGGTAAGCCAGAAAAATGGTACGACCATCGCGACGACTAGCGATTCGTACAATGCGTCATGCCTGGTCGCACAGCTTCGCCGTGATAGTGAACAGCTGCGTGCGAAGATGGAGGCCAGCCATCTTCAGCTCCAGGCGCTACAGGAAATCGCGGATAAATACCCTGATGCGCGGGATAAAATTTCATCAGTTTTCGAAGAGGAAAAGGCGCAGGCACGCGCGTTGGGCGAAAAGCTAAAGGCCTACGCCAAAGTGCAACAAATGCTAGCCGAGGTGGGGGATGAGGCATGATCGCGCGCGACAAGCCGGCTCACTCGGCGCAACGTCCCCCCCTTCGTGATTGGCAGCAGCGCTGCCTTACCAAAGCGCTTGCTCAGCTATCTCCCAAACAACCACACTTTCTCTGCCAGGCGACACCTGGGGCGGGGAAGATGCTCATGGCGGCGGTGTTAGCGGATCAACTGCTGCAGCGTGATGAGATCGATTATGTACTGTACCTAGGCCCCAGTACGGAAGTGGTAAACCGAGCAGAAGAGACCCTGGCCGAGGTTACCGGATATGCTATGAACGGTGGCTTGGGCGCACGGGGAGGTTGTTATACGTATCAGTCGTTACGTCAGTGTTTGCGAATGTTGCAGCAGCTGGGGGCACAGTCTCGTGTGTTGTTGATCTGGGATGAGAGCCATCATGCCGGGCGACTGCTTGCTACCCAGCAAGGGTCAAACGAGTGGGGACGCGCGTTGCTACTGTTAGAGCGCTATATGCGATACACGCTCGCATTATCGGGTACGCCCTGGCGTACCGATGGCCACTGTCTACCGCTGCTGCGTTATCTCGATGTACCTTGTGATGACGAAGAAATCAACGAAACATCACTCAAACAGCGCTTGGTGCCGGATTTTGTCTATACGCTGCAAGAAGCCGTACAAGACGGTGTGTGCCGGCTGCCTTATATTCATCTGATTGATAACCGCCATATTCAGCTCACGCTGACGCATACAAAGCATAAAAAACCGCCTCAGCAGAAGCAGTTTTCTAGCATTCCGCGCCTGCTACGCCACTCCGGTGTGGGCTATGCAGATCTATTGCGTCACGACGCACCGATGAACTACGTGCTCACACAGGGCGTGGCCAAGTTGACAGCGCTACGGCGAGTT
>NZ_JABUZE010000120.1:0-764 GCF_014897805.1 Halomonas sp. 3F2F | reverse complement strand
AAAACGTTTATGTCAGCATGATATACATTGTTAAAGAGCGACTGTTCGATGAACAGTGATAAGGCAACGCAGTCTCAGCGTTTGACTTATCAATGGTCACAAAACATCAACAAACGGTTGGTAAAATACAACATAATGGTGGAGCCAAGCGGGATCGAACCGCTGACCTCCTGCGTGCAAGGCAGGCGCTCTCCCAGCTGAGCTATGGCCCCATCGTATTACTTTTTCCGGGTAATTTTATACAGGACAAGGCATTTTATGGCGACGCATAGCCTGCTATGCGAGTCATAAAATAACGCCGTACTGAATAAAACGCTGACCTCCTGCGTGCAAGGCAGGCGCTCTCCCAGCTGAGCTATGGCCCCATTTTTTTGCCGACCTAACCTCTTGCCATTAATTTCTGTGAGGCAAGGCAAAATGCAACGACGTATAGTCTGCTATACGAGGAGCATTTTAACGCAGTATCACAGGAATTTGGTGGGTCTGGGCAGACTTGAACTGCCGACCTCACCCTTATCAGGGGTGCGCTCTAACCAACTGAGCTACAGACCCGGGTATTCAACTATCATCGGGCACCATAAACCTGTTAGCCGACCTCACCCTGCTTTCCATTTAAGGTCAGGGGGTGCGTTCTAACCAACTAAGCTACAGACCCTTATGACAGCTAAACTAGCTACCGTTTGCTCTATTATCTGATCAGGTAATTCATTGTGAGCGCTTACCGCGAGGCATGACGCATCGTTTAAGGAGGTGATCCAGCCGCA
>NZ_JABUZE010000118.1:0-813 GCF_014897805.1 Halomonas sp. 3F2F | reverse complement strand
ATTTTAGCGGGGTGGCAGAACGTCGCGGAATGGACGCTTACGATTTAATAGCACCTTGGAGGATATGATCATGAATTACATCTGAGCCATAGCGCTCAGTTCCTTCAGGAACGATTTCAATTTCACCGTTTTCGATGAGCCATATACGGTTTTGATGACGGTTGTACCAGACCTTATCGACAAGCTCATCCATGGAGTCTAATATTTCTCTCAACCCTCTGGTTTCTTCTGAAAAATCATGTTCAAACTCGACTTCGGCAAGCAAATCAGGATCAATGTGGTCAATAGCTGGAGTTAGATTATTGAAATATAAAGAATTAGAAAATGAAAATATCTCGTCAAAATCCGAGTGCGGTTTTCGATGATCTTTCGAGGAAAAGTCGTTATGGTTATGGGTAACAAAAATACAAGTATCACAGCTACGATTTAGGCTACTCATAAACTCAAAAAACTGCTCAATGATAACAGCATCTGCGACAGAGTTTTTGTTTATATGAAAAGGCGCTCTTTTTTCTAGTCCACGTTGAATGGCAGCGATTTTTGAACGCTCACTAACTGGAGTTACCACTGCCGATTCAATTAGTCTTTCAACTCTATGGATAGTTGCGTAATTTGCCTCGGTTAAAAGGGGCAGTCTTGCATTGATATCATTCAGAACGTCTATGGTCGCTCCTTGCTTTTCACCAGCAAACTCATTTACCACAGCCTTGACCTGCTTAAATTCTTGAGACAGTCGTTGCGCAGTTTTCTTGTAAGCGCCCATAAATCAGCACCTACAGCCACGCCCTGAAATTGCCCACACTGATTTCCTCG
>NZ_JABUZE010000119.1:0-2493 GCF_014897805.1 Halomonas sp. 3F2F | reverse complement strand
TGTCTGAGAAAATCAAGTTTTGAGTGGCCAAAATCCTCGATTTCATCCCACCCCTCGGAGCCACAAATCACTGCACATACCACCAAAAACAGGATATCCGAAAGCTGATGTTGCACTTTCCAGGATTGCCTGAAGTCGGGAATAACAGACAAATGCTGAAACAGAGACGGCGCTGACATAGACGTTATCCAAGAGGGAAGCGCTTAGATGACCACATCAGACTGACCTCGTAAAGCGCTGAAAGCCGCATCATGGCGCGGGTTTTCATGCATTTTCCCTGGGCAACGTACCTACCTGAGCGCGAGTAACCCTGCTTATCAACCGATCCCTTTAGAAGGACGGGAGGCTCATGTGTGGGGCGTGGTGACCCATGTACTGCACAGTCTGCCAGGTGCCACGCCGTTATGATGGCCTTAGTCGATTGCAACAACTTCTATGTGAGCTGTGAGCGGGTGTTTAACCCCGCGCTAGAGGGGCGGCCTGTAGGCGTGCTGTCCAACAACGATGGCTGCATCGTGGCGCGCTCCAATGAACTCAAAGCACTGGGGGTTGAGATGGGCACTGCCAAACACCTACTATCGCCCTCGATCCGCCGCCAGATAACGCTTTTATCAAGCAATTACGCGCTGTATGGCGATATGAGCCGCCGTGTCACCGACGTGCTGGCAGAGTTTTCGCCGGACGTTGAGGTGTACTCGATTGATGAGTCTTTTGTGGGGTTTCATGGGTTTGATCCGGCGACGCTAGAAGCGCGCGGGCAACGGCTACGTCAGACCGTGCAGCAATGGACGGGGATTCCGGTATCGGTCGGCTTTGCGCCGACACGAGTACTGGCCAAAGTCGCTAACCATGCCGCAAAGAAACACCCCGTCTACCGAGACCAAGGCGTGTGCTTGTTAACCGCTGATAGCCCTGCGACGCAAGCGCTCCTCAAACAGCTACCGGTCACTGAACTCTGGGGTATTGCCCGCCGTACCGGCGAACGGTTACGTGTGATGGGGATAGAGACTGCCTGGCAGCTACGCGAAGCCGATCCCAAGCAGATACGGCGCCGGTTTAACGTGGTGCAAGAGCGCATTGTGTGGGAACTGCGAGGACAGCCGTCCATTCAACTGGATGATATGACCCAGCCCAAGCAACAAATTATGGTATCCCGCTCCTTTGGGTGTCTTACCAACAGCCCCCACGATCTGCGAGAAGCGCTTCGTCAGCACGCCGCACGAGCGGGTGAAAAGCTACGCGCACAGCACAGCGTTGCCAGCGCCGTGATGGTATTTGTGCGCACCAATGCGTTTAGACCTGACTTACCGCAATACCGTAATCGCGTGGTGGTGGCACTCGAACGCCCGACGGACGATAGCCGTGAGCTGATTCATGCCGCTACCCAAGGGCTCCGGCAGCTCTGGCGGAAGGGTTATGCGTACCATAAAGCGGGCGTGATGCTGCTCGACCTCTCCCCCAAAGCTAACCGCCAACTGACACTGACGGAAACACCGCAAACAGAGGAAGAAGCAAAGCGCAGCGAGCGGCTCATGGCCACTGTCGACAAGCTCAACCGGGAGTTAGGACGAGGGACGATACAGCTAGGGTTGCCCAGGACAGGCAACGCCTGGACATTGCGCTCCGAGCACCGCACGCCGCGCTACACCACACGCTGGGAAGAGTTGCCCGCTGTGCGGTAGACAGGCATCGCGAAAAAAGAAGCAAAAAGCGACCACCCTGAAGCTGCAAGGTGATCGCCGTTTCGTATGTCTCCGAGGGGAAGCATGCGCTAACAGATCTCAGAGCTCACACCATTAAGGTATCGGCGCCCATAGCATTGCGTCAATCAAAGGCCGCCTTAAAAACCACACAAAACAGATACAAAGGCCTGATTTATAAAAATTATCTTCAATTATCTGAAAAAGTATAATTGAGGATAATTAGGCTCTCGGCCGTCGAAAAGTGAGTGCGGCAAGCAATGGAAGACACTGTGACATTATGTAGGACTCACAAGGAAATCGGCATGCCAGTGGCACCGCCAGCTTGACCCCCTGTCCTATCGATGCACCCTCTTCTCGCTGGCATCGCCACACAGAAATCTTAAAGGTGACGATGCCATGGTTAGAGTTTCAGGGTGGCCAGATGCTCTATAAATCGCTGTGAAAACGCCATATCGTGCTCCCACTGTGCCTTCGCTGCAGCCGCAGCGGTCGTCGTCGTGGTCGATGCCCCAAACGCCACCGATACCGCCACATTGTCCACTTCCGCCGTCTCGCCATCAGAGCGAGTGACGTTATCTAGCGGTGCTCCTGGCACGGTATTGCCATACCCGGGTGTAGCAGGCGCCGAAGTCGGTGACGGCACCAAAGTGACAATCGCCTTTTCATCGGGAAGGTCGTCATCAATACGATGAGCATAGCGACGTAATAGCGACTCATTGAGCACAAACAGGAAACAGTCCGGGTCATGCAGGCCAAGGCGACGTATGACCCTCCCCAATACTTGGCGAAA
>NZ_JABUZE010000117.1:0-1237 GCF_014897805.1 Halomonas sp. 3F2F | reverse complement strand
GAATTTTAGCGGGGTGGCAGAACGTCGCGGAATGGACGCTTACTGTATAGGAGGTCATCGGCGCTCCGTTATCAGAGTGCAATACGGGTGGGTTATGCCAGCAGTTTTCTCGCAACAAGGCACGCTCCAGCAGCTTTTTGGCCAACTCGCCCGACTCTGCATCATGAACTTCCCAGGCGATGATTTTGCGACTGTAGATATCCATGATCAGGTAGAGGTACCAGTGCTGACCTCGTACAACGGAGGGGCAGAAGCTGATATCCCAGCTCCACACCTGATTCGGCCCTGTGGCGGTAAAGCTGGTGGGCTCAGGTACAGTGCGACGTGGTTTCATGCGTCCTCGATGATGGTGTTGCTCATGCTTTTTCAAGACCCGGTAGAAGGTCGACTCCGAGGCGAGATAGACGCCTTGGTCTGCCAGTAAAGGTACGATCTGAGACGGCGGTAAACTCTGATACTCAGGTTGATGACAGGTATTCAAAATAGCCTGCTCTTCCTCATGAGTCAGTTGATGCGGCTGGTTGCATTGCTCTGCATGTGGCCGTTGATCCTCAATAACCACGCCGCTTTCAGATCGCCAACGTTTGAGCGTCCGTTCGCTGACATTAATCACCTCGGCAGCTCGATAACGCGATGCGCCACGAGAAACCGCTTCATCAAATAACACCACCAGCCTTGTACGTTCATCGAGGTATGTCAGTCGTCCTCGCCGCGGTCCAGGTCGTCGCTGTACAAGGCTTCGAGCTTTTTTGAGAGCACCAATAACGATGTCGTCTCTGCCAGAGCCTTGTCTTTACGGCGTACTTCCGCCTTGAGTTGCTTGATGGTTTTACGGTCTTCTTTACGTTGTTTTTGCGTTGCTTTTACCTGTTCTTCTTGCTGGCCAGCGCCTTGAAGGCATGCGGCTTTCCACTGCTGAATTTGCTCGGGGTACAGGCCTTTTTCGCGGCAGTAGGCACCCAGTTCTGTTTCTGACATTGGCGCCGTTTCGATCACGACGGCCAGTTTGGCGTCAGGTGACCATTCATTCTCGCCTTGGGTATAACCTGGCACGGGCACTCCTTTCTCTCGACACTGTTTTAACCAATTGTACAGGGCCGCATCAGAGATGCCTTCTTCTGTCGCAACCGACGCCACGCTGCGATTATGAGGCGGTAACAATTTTTTCAGTACGGCAGCTTTACGTTCTGCGGAAGTAAGCGTCCATTCCGCGACGTTCTGCCACCCCGCTAAAATT
>NZ_JABUZE010000116.1:0-503 GCF_014897805.1 Halomonas sp. 3F2F | reverse complement strand
GACGAGGTGGTGTTCACCTACTCGAACAGCCGTGGGCGTGCCCACATCGAACAGGTCCTAAGCGAGTCGTTCAGCGGCACCCTGATCAGTGACGGCTATGCGGCCTATGCCCGCTACGCTGCCGCCCAGGAAAACGTCACCCATGCCCAGTGCTGGGTGCACGCCCGGCGTTACTTTATCGACGCCCAGAAGGATCACCCGGAGCAGGTCACCGAGGCCTTACAACAAATCGCCAACCTGTACCGGAACGAAGATAATATCCGCGCCCAGAACCTGAGTGGCGAGAAGAAACGGCAGTACCGGTTGGCTCACTCGAAGCCAGTCGTTAGCGACTTCTTCCAGTGGTGCCGGGATCACCTGGAGCAAGGCGGCCTGGTGCCCAGCGATCCACTGACCAAAGCCCTTAACTACGTGCTCAGCCGCGAAGCCAGCCTGACCGTGTTCCTGGAAGATCCCGAGGTGCAGCCAGACACCAACCACCTGGAACGGGCGCTACGCCCCAT
>NZ_JABUZE010000115.1:0-3514 GCF_014897805.1 Halomonas sp. 3F2F | reverse complement strand
AGAAATTTACCGGAGTGGCAGAACGCCTTGGAATGAACGCTTACATTCAGGATGCCCTTTGGGGAGTATACGATCTGGCGAAAATCATCATCAGACATGGACTTAATCCATTCTCGAAATCTTTCAAGATAGATTTGGCCCTGCTCTTGTGGGCTCGCCATTACGCCTCCTGAAACTTGTTCAAAGCTGCATATAACGTTGTGCGGGAAACGCCATATTCTTTTGCCAAATCGCTCTTAGAATCCCCCTTGGAGAGCTTCTGAGCAATTTCTGAAAGATCCTCATCAGATAACGATTTCCGCCGACCAATTTGCTTTCCGCGTTTCCTGGCAGCTTCTAGCCCTTCTTTCCGCCGCTGGCCGATAAGCGACCGTTCAAATTCGGCAAATGCGCCAAGCATGTGCAGCATCAACGAAGCCATGGGATCATCTGTCTGCGGGGCGAACGTTAACCCCTCGGAATGAAACTTGACGGTAACATCACGCTTTACCAGGTCATCAACAATCGAGAGCAGGTCAGACATGTTGCGAGCGAGCCGGTCAATGCTGTGAACATGAAGTGTGTCGTGCTCGCGGAGATAATCGAGGCAGAGATTGAGGATGTCGCGTGAACCAGCATTTCTGCCAGACACTTTCTCTTCGAACACCTTGTCTAGCTGAATGCCATCAAGCTGGCGGTCACTATTCTGACCGACCGTTGAGACGCGAATGTATCCAACATGCTTTCCCGACATAAATTCCATCCAACCTCATACTGTTCATAAACAGAATAAGGTTTCTATACATCATGTCAAGAAATTAACAAGCAAGGTTTTTGGACACCATAAAGGTTGGCATTTAGGGGCTTGAGCATGGTGTCCACAAAGTATAGCTTTATGAACACTTAATTAGGATTTCTTCTGGAGCTGAAGCACTGGCTGCTCAAGCATCAATTGCGTTACCCCATGTATCTCAGCGTTTGCCTGCCATATTAAGAATCGCGCATGCATCTCACGAAGAGCGTACATAAGCTTTTGGTTTTTCTCAGTCAGTTCTTCAATGCGCTCGTTCGCTTCACGAATGTCGCCTATCCATCCTGGTGATTCCTTCGGAGCCTTCAATGCGGCCTTACGATTCTTCATGGCTATATCAACGGCAGGTAGCTTCATCAGAGACTGGCGAGCACGACTAATACCCAGCTTTTCTTTGCATGCTTCAACGAGTAAAGGCCAGGTCAGCTTTGGCTCCGACCACTCTTCAATTAGCTTGATGATGCGCGCTTCATCTTTCTTCGTTAAATGCCCCATTGTTATACCTCAATTTCGTCTAGCATCGCTGACAAGTCATCTAATGACATCAGCTGCTCATTTTTCGCTTCGATGTCTTTGACATCAATCAGCCCCGCCATGGCTGCTGCGTTGTTTGTCAGTGTCCAACCATTGTCGGCGTTCCACACGATGTCGCCGTTTTCGAGTTCGGGGTTCTCCAAGGTTCGGATCAGCGCATCACACTTATATAGACTCATACCTACTTTTTTGACCCACTCTGAAGCTCCAAAAATATCGCGAGACTGCGCATCAAGCGCTTTGTCGTAGCGGCATTTAAGGTCCTTGCGTTCTTCTTTGAGGTTTGCGAGCTTCACATCATCGCCCTTGACACAGCCGAGCTTCCCACAAGTTAAGCAGGCTCCCATTTTCGGGCAGGGTTCAGAGGCAAAGTTGTGTACACAGATTCCAACGTGCGTCTGATGGATGATTAGATCCTGCTCCCCCTCATGGAGATCTGTCACATCACTGAGACTCAAAGGTTGGTTAGTTTTGACCTTCTCCAACCGCGAAGCCGCATTACTGTACTTCGTTTTGGGGTGATATTGTGCAACCCTTTGGGTACGATCCTCGACAGTCTCATGGTTATAGACAGAGCCCATAGAAGTGCGTCCAGAAAACGCATCAATAAGTAGTTGTGAAAGCCCCGCGTATTGCATCTCAGTATTCAGTTCGTGACGAAAAGAGTGCGAGCTCACCTTCAGATTCCCGTAACCATGCCTTTGAAAAATACTTTGCTTACGCGGAGTAGCTCCTCCTAGCTGCGCTGCTATTCGGTTAGGGTTGGCAGCGATCTCCACTCCAAAATCACGGGTCATTAGAAGCGATTTTTTTGTCTCGTCAGGTAAACTACCAGTACGCACTGTTAACAGGGCATCACGATACTTTACGCGCTTTTTACCATCTTCCGCAGGAGTGGTATAAGGAAAATCTTTAGGCAAGTACTTCTCACGGACCAAGATATTGAGCTTGCGTAACGTAATGACAACTTTATCGTTATACTCATAATAATGGCGTGTGCCACTCACATAGATTCGGCTCCCGCAGGTGGCATCCCAACCTTGTTGTATCTCGTCCAGTAGCAACTGCGCAACAGGACCTATTGATGCACGTTTTGAAATAGACTCAACCCATTGATCCTTAAAATTTTTTCGTGCTGAGTGGTTTGAATGAACTTTAGTTTTCAGTGCAGCACAAGCCTCAACATACGTGAGCGGATCATCTAGGCCTTTAAGGGGCACTCCCGCATGCAGCGGAAACTCGTCGGGGTGGTCTTCAAGCCATGCCGCATAAGCACGAGCTTCTTCTGTAACAGGTACCAACAGGTTAATGGCGCGCTCCACAACGGACTCCATGCCTGTCATAACTGGTTTTGTAGTCGCACCAAATCCTTTCTCAGCATACCAGCGTAGAAACATGCGGCGAGCACCAACATCATCTTCTTTAAATACCACACATTCACGTTCTACATCTGCTAATTCCCCTATACGACTAGGCAGGCTAAGCAAAAGAGAACATGCTGAGACGGTTACAATGTCAAGCGGAGTGGTTAAGGTGTTATTAAACAGTTCCCCTATAGCGCGAATAGATTCAGGACTCGGCAGCTTTTTCTCTCGACTTTTGCGCTGCTCTTGCAGTGTGCCCGAATTCTTGGGTCGAAATGGAGAAGACCACCGAAAGGGTTTTGCTAATAACCCCTTAGTCTTCATCAACACCACTACACTTTCTAGATACTTACTTATTATGTAAGCAGTATTGCCATTAGGGTATGCAATTTGGAGGTACTCGCAAGCTCTATTACAGATGGCAGGCGACATCTTAGTCACGTCCCTTGTTCCTGTTAACTCAATAAGCGCAACCTCAAGAGCCCTTACACAGTCAAGCATGCTTCTCGTCGTTTTTTTTCCTCGAAACACCTTGTAATGGACAACTAGTGCCTTGGCAAAATCCATAATTGGTGGCTGCATATATTCTTTATCTTTCTGACTCTGAACTCTTGATGATCCATATGCAGTAAAATTACAGCCTTGAATTCCTGAACTATGCCATGACTGCATATCCCACTGAATTCCTGCATGGACTCGATTATTAGAAACTCCCTTTGGCAAAGTAGCTTTTGCCCATGCGATAAAAGCATTGAGTTGATCAGCAGCGTTAAGGTGGCTAACCCGGATTTCTCACAGGGTATAAAAGAAAGCGGCTGAAAGTGCT
>NZ_JABUZE010000003.1:0-1629 GCF_014897805.1 Halomonas sp. 3F2F | reverse complement strand
GTAAGCGTCCATTCCGCGACGTTCTGCCACCCCGCTAAAATTCGCCCTAAAGTAACCTCACAGTTTCCAACACGAGGTTATCGCCATGAGAAAGCACCGCACACCCGACCAGTGGCAGGCTTTGGTCAATCAGCAGCGTGACAGTGGTCTGTCAGCTCGGCAGTTCTGCGAACAAGAGAACATTGGTTACGCGAGTTTCTGCAACTGGCGCAAGCGCCTGTCTGATCCGTCGGCCGATGATTCGGCTGGATCCGGTGAAGCCAGCTTTCTGGATTTGTCGTCACTGATGGACACATCGCAATCCTCCGGCCCAGGCTGGAACATTGTGCTCAGCCTGGGCAATGGCGTTGAACTGCGGCTGAGCCAGAACGGGTGATCGGGCTCGATAGTCAGGCCCGGATCTGGCTGTGCACCGAGCCCACCGATATGCGCAAATCGTTCCGGGGCCTGAGTGCCCTGGTCCGGAATCAGTTGAAGCACGACCCTCTCAGCGGCCAGTATTTCGTCTTCGTCAATCGCCGCAAGACTCAGATGAAGATGCTGTATTTTACGACCACCGGTTACTGCCTGTGGGCCAAGCGCCTGGAGCAGGGGCAGTTCCGGGTGCCATTATCTGCCTCGGGGCAGCGAGCCCTGACCCTGACGGATCTGCAACTGCTGATCGATGGCATTGAGGTGCAGAAATACCGCCAGTTCAAGCGTTTTCGAGGGGTATAGAAGACGGACTTCCGGTATAATATCGGTCATGAATTCAACGGCTTCTGATCCTTGTCCCAATGCATCGTCCTCCTCGGCTCTGGCCGATGAGAATGCACTGCTGCGTGAGCAGGTCCAGATCCTGCAGCGCCAGCTGGACTGGTTCAAGAAGCAGCTGTTCGGCCCCAAGTCCGAGAAGCAGGTGTTTGATCTGCCGGGCCAGAACAGCCTGTTCCAGCCCGATGAAGCACCGCTGCCGGAGCAGCCTGCTGGCGAAGAAAAACGCACCATCAAGGCCTATCAGCGCGGCACCGGCAAAAAGCAGCGGGACGACGACTGCTTGAATGACTCCGGTCTGCGCTTTACCGCCGATGTGCCGATGGAGGTCATTGAGCACCTGCCACCGGAACTGACCGGGCCGGAGGCTGACCAGTACGAAGTGATCGGTAGCAAGACCACCTACCGGCTGGCCCAGCGTGCCTCCAGTTATGTGGTGCTTAAGTGCGAACGCCCGGTGTTCCGGCGAAAGGGGGCCGAGAAGCCGGTGACGACTCTGGCTCCGTTCAACGTGCTGGACAACAGCCTGGCCGACGTCAGCCTGCTGGCCGGGCTGCTGGTGGACAAGTTCCAGTTCCACCTGCCGCTGTATCGTCAACACCAGCGCATCCAGCAGGCCGGTATCACCGTCAGTCGCAGCACCCTGACGAACCTGGTCAAGCGTGCCATCGACCTGTTGCGACCCATCGTGGATGCCCAGACCGACAATGTGCTGCGCAGTCGGGTGCTGGCCATGGATGAAACGCCCATCAAAGCCGGTCATCAGGGCCGGGCCGGCCCGCAAAAGGGCAAGATGAAAACCGGCTGGTTCTGGCCGTTATACGGCGATGCCGACGAGGTGGTGTTCACCTACTCGAACAGCCGTGGGCGTGCCCA
>NZ_JABUZE010000008.1:0-2516 GCF_014897805.1 Halomonas sp. 3F2F | reverse complement strand
CCTGACTCAAACAAACCGGTCTCCGGAATAACCGGGGCGGTTCATTGTTGCCGACCTGGTTAATAAATTGATTAAAGCCTGCCTCTGCGGAGATAGTTGGGTAAAAATCTGCCTCACGCCGAGCAATTTGTGCGCGTGCTTCTTCACGCTGGGCATCGGCCACCATAATTTCCGGTACATTATGAAACTGATCAGAAACCGTCTTACATACTTGTAACAAGCCATCGGGAAGAGTATCCGTAACGCTAACCGGCCTTTGCGCCCCAATGAGCCTGCTTAAGTTATTACGACTGGTTGACAGCCGTGACTGATACTGCTCACGTGTTGCTCTAGCCGCTTCCACCCTTGACTGCGCCTGCACCTCATCAGACCGTGTGCTGGCGCCAAGCTCTGAGCGTCTTTCCGCTAACACCTGTATATCGGTGACATTGTTAATTTGATCATCTGCAATCGCCAACAAGGTTTTAAAGCGCTGAATATCAATTACCGCTTGAGCGACCTCGAGCGCTAGTTGATCAATTGCCAACAGGACTCTCGCCTGATCGCGCTCCACACCAAATAATTCGGCTTTTACCTCATTTTCAACTTTGCCAAAATCATAGAGCATCTGGGAGGCGGTAATATTGAACGCCTCTTCCGTTTGGCTACTGGATGTTCTGTACTGTGATGATAACCCCGCATCAACCTGAGGCAGATACCCAGAACGCGCCACCGCCACCTGCTCATTTTGCTGATATAAGCGCCCCAATGTTTCAGCAATAGAAGGGTACCAATTAACCGCTTGTTGCACCGCCGCTTGCATGGTTAGGCTTTGGGCATCTTGTGTCGGTTGATCAGTGACACCATCCAATGTCGATGGGCCACCCTTCTGTGCCCACGTTGTGCTAACCCCACCCCATGACAAAAAACTGACCGCCAATGCCCATACCATGTAGGGAGTCTTATTTTTTAGCTTGTCAGCACTGAGGTTTCTCATAGTTAGCTTCACTCCATTTTGCGATGATCACTTGGGCTGACATTACAGCTTTCCTTACAGCTTCTATTCCAGCATTCTGCCACCAATACCACTGAGGGTTGCTGCATTGATGGCAAAAAACTGCGTGCCAATATTGGGTCATCTTTACCTTAACCAAAAAACGCACCGGGCCCTTGGGCCCGGTGCTTTGGCAGTAATGCCAACGTTAAAGCCTTAATCAAGCCACATAGGTGTTCTGATCAAGCTCGTCGTTAAGCGGATTCTGCAGCTCGGAGAAGTCTCCCATAGGCACTTCTCCAGAGGTTTCAGAGCCACTTGCCACTTGCTCCTCTTCCACATAGTTGCTGTCAAATTCAGGCAACACCATCTCTCCATCGCCAGCTCCATCATCCATATCGCTTAGTCTAAACATCATCGAACTGACTTCGGCTGACTCACGACGGGCGGTGCGCCACCGCCCAAATCGCCTACCACAGCCGGATCAACATCACCCTCAACCTGGACTAACTTGTTACCGGCCACATCCTCCGCCACCGCGATAGTGTCGTACCCCGGTGTCATCAGATTGATCAATGCAGAGGTGCCATCGCCGTCATGATCAGCCCCCAGCCAGCCCACGACAAAGTCATCCCCCCTGTCGGCGCCACGTAGATGGAGTCCCAGTTGACATTATTGTTATTGGGTAGTCCGGCTCCATCACCTCCCGTAACAATCATTTACTGATCCGTTAGGAAATTACCTTGCTAATCGTAGATACGGTAATAAAGCGCCGCGTCGCCGGAGTTATAACCCGCACGAAAAATGTTTGCATTAGCCGTACTGTAAACTATAGCGAGGCTCTTCCCACTCCCCCCTGCATGCAAAGAATTAACAATCGGCTTAGCGTATTTAGGGAAGGTCTGAATAACTGCCGATATTCATCAACGCTTACTTGAGCCGACAAAAAATCGAAAATTCAGACACTCTTCTCCCTTTCTTTGTGTATTTTTGCTCCTTTCCCGCTCATTGAGCGGGAAAGGAGCGCAATCGCCTTATTCCCATAGGTATTTCTCACTGATCAGCAGGTTGCTGAACGCCGCCAGCAAGTGCAGGCGCTGAGTGTTTTTGGCCAGTCCACGATAGCGAGCCTTGCCATAACCAAAAACTTGTTTGATGTACCGAAAGGGGTGCTCCACCTTGGCACGGATACTGGCTTTGATTTTTTCGACTTTCTGTCGCCTGGCATCTAGCTGCTTGCGGGTGCCAGGCCGTTTGGCAATATACCAAGAGACATCGTTGCGGTGCTTGTGCTCGTCTCGTTTTTGAATACCAAGGTAACCGGCATCACCGAAGACGCGTTGCTCTTCACCGTGAAGGAGCTTATCGGCAGGCACAATGTCATGGACATTGGCAGCCGTGGTCTCAATGCTGTGAATCAACCCAAGCTTATCGTCGACACCTATGTGCATTTTCATGCCAAAGTGCCAAGAGCTACCTTTTTTAGTTTGGTGCATTTGCGGATCGCGCTCGCCTTTTTTGTTTTTGGTGGAACTAGGCGCAG
>NZ_JABUZE010000114.1:0-2621 GCF_014897805.1 Halomonas sp. 3F2F | reverse complement strand
TCCTACATACATTATGCACGAAAACTTTCGGTTAGGCACTTAGTACGAATGGTATGCTGCATGGACTTGGCGTTCAGCAGGCGATGGAAAAGACTCGCGCTATGCCGTCTCTTTACTTGATACGTATCGCTTGCCAACAAATCAAACGGGGCCTCACTGGGTTGGTGCTGGCTTTTCTTTTGGCCGGACAAACCCATGCACAATCCGTTGATCAAGACGCAGCCATACTTCTAGTAGCGCACCCAGCGGTAGCCACGCAATGGCTAAACCGTGACACAACGCGGGCGATATTTGCCATGCGGCAACGTACATGGCCTGACGGCGATGCCGTACAGGTGTTTGTGCTGCCAAACCGAGATCCTGTACATGCGCGTTTCACCAAAGAGCAGCTCGCCGTTTATCCACATCAGCTACAACTGGCATGGGATCGCATGGTGTTTTCTGGCATGGGGCAAGCGCCTAATCGCGTTGCTGATCAGCTCGAAATGCGCGAGAAGATTGCAAATACTCCTGGCGCGCTGGGATATCTTGAAAGGGAGTATCTGGATGAAAATGTCCAAGTTATTTCAATGGAATGAGCATTTTTCCGCTATCCGCAGGCCCACTGTAGCCATACTCACAAGTTTGCTAGCACTGCCTGTTTGCTCGTCCGCCCGGGCAAACGAAAACGTGCTCGACACTCTGCAAGTACATGGTTTCCTGAGCCAGGCGCTTATCATCACCGACGATAATGATTTCTTCGGTAGCAGCAGTGAGAATGCAGGAAGTCTGGAGTATACCGAAATAGGTGTTAACGCCTCTCTCCGCCCTCACCGCAATGTGCTGGTGGCCGCTCAGGTGCTTAGCCGTCGCGCCGGTGGTGAAACTAGCGATGCCATCCCAACGCTAGATTATGGCGTGGTGGATTATCAGATGGTCTCCAACCAGCAACGTACGCTAGGCCTTCAGGTAGGTAGATTTAAAAACCCCTTCGGCATTTATAACCAAACGCGTGACGTCGCTTTCACGCGCCCCAGCATCTTGTTGCCACAATCAATCTATTTTGATCGAACTCGCTCGTTGGGAATGGCTGGCGATGGCGCCAGTATTTATCATGAAGAGCGAACCCAGTCCGGCGTTTTTCGCTTTCAAGCAGGCGTTGGTAAAACCCGCATAGAGGACGATGTCGATCAAGCGCTTGGGTTGAAGCGTTTTCCAGGATCGTTACGCGCGGGCTATTCTGCGATTGGCCAAATTCGCTATGAAGACAACGGTGGACACTTTCTAATGGCACTTAGCACCGCTAGTGCTAACGCTGACTATGAAGACGCTCAACCTCCACTAACTAATGGCAGCTTCCAGTTTCAGCCTTGGGTATTTTCATTGCAATACAATGACGAGCTGTGGAGCTTAACCTCTGAGTATGCGCTGAGAACAATTGAACTAGATGGCTTTAATCCTGCCATTGACCAGAAAAAAACCGGTGAAAGCTGGTATGTGCAATATACGCGTCGTATGGACCATGATTGGCAGTGGTTAATTCGCTTTGATCGTTTGGTAAATGATCGAAATGACCGTTCAGGTACTCGCTACGCACAAAGTGGTTTGGGCCCTGCCCATTCTCAATTTGCAGATGACATTACCTTTGGCGTTCAGTGGACACCCAGACCCAACCTAATGTTGGCAGGTGAATATCATCATGTGGACGGTACTGGTTGGCTACCCTTACATAAAGACGCGGATGCATCTGAAACAAGCCGACATTGGAATATGTTGCTCTTCCAGCTTTCACTGCGCTTTTGATCGGGATACGCAGAGATGACCACACGTTCGTCCCCTAAAGCGCGCTACCGGCTTAGTTTGACTTGGCGTGTTATCGCGCTGAGCAGCCTATTACTGCTAGCGCTTGTGGCACTCTTTATATGGTTAGGCCAACACCAGCTCACTCAACAGTTAGAAAGTAGTCGGATGGAAAGCCATGAGCGGCAGCAGCGCGAGATAAGCTTAGCGATGCAACGCTCATCGGATAACTTACGCCAGTTGGCGGGCTTAACCGCTGCGGCGCCGGAACTTGGAAGCGCGCTACAAGAGAATAACCAGGACGAGCTAGCTGATGTGCTCAGAGCACAGTGGCCTTCTCTGCAATTAGAAGCGGGGATTGATGAAATCTTTGTTTTTAATACCCAAGGGGCAAGAGTGGGTTACTCAGGTGCCAACGACCCGCTGATTGATCTGCCCATTCAAGGCTGGATAAGTAGTGTACTAACCACAGAGTCACCCATTACCACACTACGTTGCGCCATAACATGCCAGCAGTTTGCTGCGGTTCCTGTTCTTATGGAAGGCACTAGCATCGGCATGGTCGTATTATCGCGCTCACTTGCCGATGTTACGCGACAAGCGAAGGAAGTCTCTAATAGCGAAATAGCACTGATGGTGACAGGGCGCATTACTGGCTCCCTCCCCGCCGAGGCGCTTCTACTGGAAGATTGGAACGGCCATATTCTAGCGCTTACAAACCGTGACCAGACACTCTCTGTACTTCAACGCGCCTCTCAAGACGTCTTTCTGAATCAATTGGTTCACATGCCTTTTAGCCCCTGAATTCATAGAATAACTGCAGCACTTTGGATCATACGGTA
>NZ_JABUZE010000113.1:0-663 GCF_014897805.1 Halomonas sp. 3F2F | reverse complement strand
GCTACAAAACCCGTCGTAGCGCGGTTTTTCATGCGTTTTCCCTGGGTGATCCGTTCTCCCGCTTGCACCATCCAGCGCGCCAGGGTATTGCGGGGGATCTCGGCGCCATGGCGGGCAAAGATCTGGCTCTGTCGATAAAGCGGCAGCGCGTCCTGGTATTTAGCCGTCGCGATATAGGCGAGCAGCGTGGCGCTGGCATTGCTCTTGGGCAACAGCTTGGCCGGCGCTGGGGCGGTGTTAACGCCCTCTTCGCACAGCGGGCAGGCATATTTGCGTCGCACATGACGGATCACCTCGATCCGTGCGGGCACCACATGCAACTCCTCGCTAACCTCTTCACCGATCACCTTCAGCGCGGTGCCGTCATCGTCGCAGTGGCGCGCCTCGTCGGGCAGTTCATGGATAACCTCGATACGCGGCAACTCTGGCGGTAGCGCAACGCGCCCGCCGCGCGTGCGACGCTTAGCAGGCGTAGCGGTGTCGATCGTCGCGTCATCAACAGTGGTGGTGCTCTCCGATGCGTCTTCCTCGTCCACCGCCACTTCCGCTTCATTGATCAGAAGATCCCGCTGGTCGACACGGTACTTCTCAGTAGAGGGGCCGAACTGACGCTCCAGGGCAGGGAAAACGCATGAAAACTTTCATACCGCGAGAACGGTTGCC
>NZ_JABUZE010000112.1:0-546 GCF_014897805.1 Halomonas sp. 3F2F | reverse complement strand
TATAAGCCTCGCTTTATACACCATAACTTATGCGGATTCACTTAAATATTTTGCACTTTTGCAAGAAATGCCATTCCATTGAATTCCTTGTAGTATTGCAAGACCTCACTGTTAATTTGCTGGGCAAGTGATTGTAAGCCATTGATTTTAAAGGGTTTTCGATAAGCGACCCTTATCATAAAGTCCTTTAAAATCAGTTGCTTAGCTTTTTATGATAACTAAATTTACAGGTGCGCTTTGCAAAATTGCAGGGCTTTTCATGAAATGCTTTTTCTTGCAAAATTGCATACCTCAGTTGCTCCACGCTTTTCATCGAATGCAATTTTGCGCGCCTACTCTGCAAAAATGCATAGGCTAAATGGCACAGTATGTAAGGTTAAAAAGCAGATTTTAGCTGTTTAAATATTTTTCACATGGCGTATGTTTGTATGCTTTTTCTGCAAAAATGCAGGAGATGGGCCGGTCGGTATGTCGTGCAAAATTGCAGGTATTAATACTCTTGCTAGCCCGGATTTCTCATAGCACCTCAGCAAGTATCTTACCCAA
>NZ_JABUZE010000110.1:0-1004 GCF_014897805.1 Halomonas sp. 3F2F | reverse complement strand
ATTACGGAAAAAGTAACTCGATAACTTTTGCATAACCACTTAAGTTCCACCTCCCAAAGCCTGTTGCACTCTGTCAACCTCTGCAGTCAGCAGCGACAACAACTCATCCGCTTTGATCATGCGCTTTTCATCTGGATGTTGCCATTGACGATCTTTTGCAAGAGTCACCAGTAATGCTCCAGCTTTACTGTACTCTGCTGCCATGTACTTCCTAACAAGCTGATTTTCTATTGTATCTCGCAAGTCTGTCGCTGTGCGCCGATCACCAAGTTTTAGTTCAATCACAGCTTCATGCTTAGAAAGAACAGAACGCAAACGTATATCAGTTTCCTTTTCGTCAGCTGTAACAGCCTCCTGGTCCACAGTGTAGATCGAGTTCGCAGCATGACTCAGCTCGCGCGAAATTTCTCGACGCATGACCCTCTCGTCTGATATCCCTGCCCAAGCCTCTCGCGGTGACGCATCACGGAGAAGAAGGTCGTCCAGGTCCGACAGCCTATCCTTCATAATCGCAAACATGGCTTCATTCGTTGAGGCAGGCGCTTCCCCGCTTCGGTCAAGTGCTATCGTTTGAGCCTCATCAAATGCTTCAGCATCAATCTCTTGCGCCCAACTCTCTTCTGCCACAGCCAAAATCCGATCCTTGAAATGAGCGCACAAAGGATCTGCGGCCATCTCGAGTTTGGCAGCCAAGCCCTCCTCGCCCTTCGAGTTAAACAATGCCGTTACAATGCTATTACGTGCCTGTTCCGCGTCGTCGCGAGTGTCCGGTGAATAGGATCCTTCGTGGTGCGCGTCGTCTTGTATTCGAACGTGTCGATAGGCCAGGCGAAGCAGCCGCAGCAGTAATTGCGGCGTGAAGCGTTCGTCACCCAACCCAATTCCGTCTTGGCGATCCCCAAAGAGGCTAGCCAGCCATGTCACAGCGTCTGATCTTTCAGATGGTTCAACTATCTCGATCTGAAGTGGTTATAGTTTCCCGGACACACAGACGCAGATAATAT
>NZ_JABUZE010000111.1:0-1452 GCF_014897805.1 Halomonas sp. 3F2F | reverse complement strand
AATATGGCGCGAGTAGCCGCTAGCCGAATTGATAACATCACACGAGAGATGCCCCAGGGGCAGGAGAGGCAGGCGTTACCTCAGGTGCCTGCTTTGCAGCGTCTTGAGTTGCGCGACGTCACCCATCAGTACTACCACGAGCAGAGCGATGACTTCTTTGAGCTGGGGCCGATTAATCTGAGCTTTACGCCGGGGGAAGTGGTGTTTCTGGTGGGGGGCAACGGTAGCGGTAAGACCACGCTGGCCAAAGTGGTAGTGGGGCTTTATCCGCCGGATGGTGGCGAAGTGTTGCTCAATGGCGAGCGTGTCGAGGCGGATGGTTGGGATGCCTACCGGCAGCTCTTCTCGGTCGTCTTTTCTGACTTCCATCTTTTCGAAAGGCTGTTGGAAGCGCCGCGGGAAGATCTCGACGAAGAGGGCAACCGCTTGCTGACCAAGCTGCATCTGCAGCACAAGGTGCGGGTTGAAAACGGCGCGTTCACCACTCAGGCGCTCTCCCAGGGCCAGCGTAAGCGCTTGGCCTTGGTAGTGGCCTACCTTGAAGATCGCCCGTTTTTGGTGTTTGACGAGTGGGCGGCGGACCAAGATCCGTTATTCAAAGAGGTGTTCTACTGCGAGGTGTTGCCCGAGCTAAAGCGCATGGGCAAAGCGGTGCTGGTGATCACCCACGATGACCGTTACTTTCACCTGGCGGATCGGTTGGTGCGGCTGGAGAGCGGCAGGCTGTTGGCTGCTGAGTCTGAGACTGCCGAAGAGCCGCTAGCGGAACCCTCATCGGCCACTTGACCTTGCCACGCACGCCAGTATCCGGTCTTTAAGCCATCGTGATATGGCCGAATCCACATAGCAGCCACGAGAGCTGGTTGTCTCGCCAGCTCAGGCGTTTGAGCTGGCGTGTTTATGGAATCACTGTTTAACACCGTGTTATTTGCCGTTCCTTTAACCATTGGCCTTGCCCAGTCGCCAGTAGCCCATGCTGGTAACGTACTGCTTGGGTAACCCGCACTCGTTGACTAAGTAGCGGCGCAGCTTCATGGCGACCTTGGTTTCGGCGGCGATCCAAGCGTAGAAGGGCGCGTTATCATCCAGGGTGGCGGGTTCCCAGAGTGGGCCGTCCTCATTGTCGCTTTCGACGTTGCTAGTATCGCTGGTAGTGGAGTTAGCAGGCGTGCCGCCTAGCGCTTGAATTTCTTTATGTAAATCAATATCACGCAGCGCCCTCATCAGCAGTTCGCCGTGTTGGCAGTCGTGCTCTGCATCACGTGCTAGCCAGCGCAGTTTGGCGGCCTGGGGTAGCGGTTGAACATCGTCGCGGCGAGGCACTTCGAACAGCGCTTCAACCTTGGGTTTGAGCGGCAGGTCATCAAGGGTTTCTAGAATACCGGCAGCAGCGGGGAGGGCGGTTTCATCGGCGATAATCAGAATACGGCGCACGCCTTGGGGTGGCTTCCA
>NZ_JABUZE010000108.1:0-1379 GCF_014897805.1 Halomonas sp. 3F2F | reverse complement strand
GCAACGTGAAGTAAGTCAACTACGTCCTGGAATGAACGCTTACTGCCCAGCGTGGTGGGGAAGCGCCCGTCGATGCTATCGACGCCAGCGATCTCGAAGCACTGCCCGATGATGGACAGCCCGGCGTGGCTGGTGAGGGTGCGACGACTGGCACGGAACTTGACGTTGGGTATGGCACTATCTGGGTGAATGGCGATATTCGCTATATTGCCATGCAGTTCAGTAGGTTAGAAGCATTTCTGGGGGCTGGTCTCACGGATTCAGGTATATGTCTTAACGGGGTGCCCACTGTTTCGGTGGGCAAAACCATCCACCCTCCCATGGACGGACCCAAGCGTCCATCGCCACTACACAGCGCCGAAACCCAGGCACTGACAGATGCATAAAAAATAAAAACATTTAAAAACAACAAGTTAAAATCATTCGAATAGTTCACGAAAAACCAAAAGCAGTAGATACAGAGTGAATAAATCGCTACACTAAAAACCGCAGCCTTGTCACATGCACACCACGCTGCTTGGGATCCATTTTATATTTTCAATAAATAATGAGACCTAATAATGTCTATTTTTACCTCATCTACTGATATTCAGCTGCTTTACCTCGCCGTCAACGATCGGCCCGCGGACTGGAGAGGCTTTCTTCACTGGGCAAACCAGGAAGATGAAGACAGCTCCGACGCACTAGGTGCTTCACTGACGCAATCCAAAATATTTTCTGACTTGTTTGATGACCTATCGTCCAGCGAAAAAATTGCGACAGTCTACCAGCATCTTTTCAATAGAGAACCGGAAAAATCTGGCCTGGACTATTGGACAGCACAGCTTGAAGCTGGTAGTTCGCTAACCACCGTTGCACGCCACATTGGTAATGCTGCTCAAGGTGATGACCTTGATACCCTTTCACAGCATATCGAAGACGCTCTCGATGCTACCTATGGTGAACTCATCGATGTGCTGTATGCAGGCTATTACGGTCGCGCCTCGGATGAAGAAGGCCGGACATTCTGGATTCAAGAGCTTAAAGCTTCGGATGGCAGTCTCTCCAATGTCATCCAGGCATTTGGAAACTCTTCAGAAAGCACGGAGATGTATGGAGATCTCACCAACTCCGCTCGAGTGGAGATGATTTACCATACATTATTTGACCGAGAGCCTGATCAGAATGGCCACGATTACTGGGTAGGTAAGATTGACAGCGGTGCCCTGACGCTATCGCAAGTCGTGTTCGCCATCGCAGAGGGTGCACAAGAAGCAGATCAACAAGCACTGGCCACTACTGTTACCACGCTTAACGCTAAAGAGCCGGAGCCCGAACCTGAGCCCGAGCCGGAGCCCGAACCCGAACCCGAACCGGAGCCCGAACCCGAACCCGAACCG
>NZ_JABUZE010000107.1:0-3776 GCF_014897805.1 Halomonas sp. 3F2F | reverse complement strand
GATTTGCCACTGCCATTGCCGCCGATCAGAAACACTACCTCGCCGCGCTTTAAGGTCAAGTCGATAGGACCAATGGCAAAGCCTGGCCGTGCCTCTTCAGCGGGGTAACGATAGCAGACCTGTTCCAGTGCTAGCACCTGCCAGTCGTGGCGCTGCGTGTCACTATCAAAGGTATCGCGGTGTTCTGCTAGGTCGAGCGCGCTGATTTTCTCGAACGCCACTCGGGCATTGATCAAGGGTGGAAAAGCGCCTATCGCTTGAATAAGTGGCGTGCGCAGAAACAGCAGCGTAAGAGAGAAGGTGGTGGCCACCTGCGCCGATGCCCACCCCAGGCCGTTGGCTAAAAAGAACACCACGCCGATGGCCCCCAGCATCATGATATTGAACCAATTCACCGCGCTTAGATGGTAGGTATCGCCGCGAATGATATGGTGCCGATACTCTTCAGCGTTGGGGGTATAGACGTCGCGATACAACCATTCGGCTCGGTCGCGATTAAGCGCCAGTTCCTTACGCCCCTCAATCACCGATTGGTAATCTGCATAGAGACGATCTTCAGACTCACGCAGCTTAGCCATATGCCGATAAACCCGAGCTACCAAACGCATGCCAATTAAAACCGTTACGATCACCCAGAGCGCGGTGACAGCCAGCATGGAAGGTGAAAGCCAGCCTAGATAAACCGTGACACCTATCGTCAGCACCCCGCCTTGTACCAACTCTGGCAAACGTACAAAGGCAACGGTGATATAGCGCACATCGCTGGATAAGCTGGCCAGCAAGCGCGCACTACCAATCTGCTCGACCCGCTCGATATTGGTATCCAGAATCCGCTTAATCAATTGCCCCCGCAGTCGATAGACGAAATAGTGCCCCAAAGTGGTCAGCGCCAATTGCGAGGCCAATGTTATTGCTAAGAGCAACGCGATCAGCCCCAGGAATTCGGGCAGGATACGCCAGGGATCGGTAAAGGTGCCCAATAGCCGCTGATTGATAAAGGCGATAACACCGATACCCAAACCTGCACTGGCCAAACTAAGTAGTACCACGGCCACAAATGGCCAGCGATAATCACGCCATACAATCCTCAACAGCTCCATGAACAGGGCCTCCTGGCAGTTCGAAAAGTTAGCCGATATTTGAAAGCTAGCGTTGGCGTTTGGCCGGCTTATTCTCGGGTTTCAGCGGGCAACCGCCACACAGCGGCTCGCCTGGTAGCCGGTATTTGATGCAGCATAACCGCCGCACTCGAGCAGGCGTTTCACCGCCCAGTTCCAGATAACGCACCGGTTGATATAGCGGGTTACGACGCCCATCGGGGAGCGTCTTGGTGGCGAGATAATCCAGCAGAGGGGCGCCCGCGCCAGTAAATTCCGGGTGCTTCGAGCAGGTCTTGCCCACGAACTCCACGTAGTGACCAAGGTTGCTCCAGAACACTTTGGCAGAAAGCCCTGAAACCTCGGCCAACGCTTCGATAAGCGGCGCACAGTGGTCATCAAATAGGCTGCTAAAGCGTGCCTGGAGCGCGTTAGAGGCCAACGGCACGCCACCATGCGGCAGCCAGATGCGCGCAGTCTGACCGTGATCACCTAACGCCAGTCGCAGCTCACCCCCGCCGACCGGCAGCTCATAGCCCAACAGCAGGTTGGCCACCAGCGTCGGAATAGCGACACTGCTGAAGTGAAATTTCGACCAGATTGAAGCGGCCGCCAGAAAGTCGGCGTCGTCACCGTGGTATCGGCGGTAACGCGAAAGCTGAGCGCCTAGCACCTTATGATCCAGCAGTTCAGAAGCTGCCAGCGTCGGTATATTAGGCTGACCAAACGCAGGTGCCTTTAAGTTATCCAACGGCGGCTGGCGATAGAGCGCCAACAAAGCGTCTGCTGGATTCGTCGCTACCGGTAGCACGCTCGCCGCTTCGCTCATAGCCGCCGCAGCCCCCACATAAAGTAGGCACCGCCAATCAAAGAGGCGACCAAGCCCGCGGGCATCTCATAGGGGAAGATAATCTGACGACCCACCCAGTCCGCCAGCACCATTAATAGCATGCCGATCAACGCAGCACCCAGCAGGTGCTGCCCTGCCCGAGAGAAGCCGACCAAGCGCGCCATATGTGGCGCCAGCAGACCAATAAACGACAGCGGCCCCACCACCAGGGTGGCGCAGGCGGTTAGCAGCGCCACCAGTAACAGCAACGCCAAACGGGCACGGTTGAGGGTTACCCCAAGCGCCTTGGCCGTCGGTGCGCCTAAAGGCAAAATATCCAACCAGCGAGTAAAGGGCAGCGTGACCAGCGCCAATACCGCAGCAATACCCCCGACCACCACCGCATTGGTGACATCCACGTAATAGGTAGAGCCCGCCAGCCAAGCGATCACCTGCTGGCCACGTGGGTCGCCACCCGCCAGCATGACGCTACGCACTGCATCAAACAGGGCGCTGACTGCCACCCCGGTAAGCAGCAAACGCTCGGGGAGATAACCGCTCTTGCGGTTGATGCCCACCAACACCAGCAGCGTTGCAAAAGCCCCCAGGGTACCCACACCAATCAGCATCATATTGGTGGGCGCGGGCAGTAAGAAGATCCCCAAAATTAGCGCAATGGCGCAGCCACCGCTGATACCCAATACCTCGGGGCTAGCCATAGGGTTGGCGGAAAGGCGCTGAAGAATCGTTCCGGCAATTGCCAGCATTAGCCCACTCGCCGCTGCCGCCATTACCCGCGGCATGCGCCACTGCATCACGTTCCAGTTATCCGGCGACAGTAAGTACCAGCCATCGACACCCTGCCCCACCAGCAAGCCAAGCAATGTGGCACCTAGTAGCGCGAGGAGTAACCCCGTCGCCAAACGGGAAGGCGCTGGATGCCGATGAGCAAAAACGCCCGCCCCTTTTGGTGGTTGATCACCCCGCAGTTTCAAACGTGGAATTAGCCACATTAACAGCGGCGCTCCCAGGGCACCGGTAATCGCCCCAGTGGGTATAAAGGCCGCCACCATGCCACCGAAATGCTGTAGCAGCAGGTCAGTAGTGGCCAACAACACAGCCCCTAGTAACGTCGACCAAAGCAGCCGTGGCCCTAAGCGCCGCGCACCGGCCATACGCACAATATTGGGCGCTGCCAAGCCGATAAAACCGATGATACCCACCACACTGACAATGCTACCGGTAATAAATACTGCCAGCCCCATTCCCGCAAAGCGCAGATAGGTCAGCGAGACCCCTAGGCTTTTGGCACTGGCATCGTCCAATTCCAGCACCGCCAAAGGACGTAGTAAAAACCAGGCTGCCACGCAGCTAATCGCCAGCCGTGGCCAGAGAACAGCCACGCCATCCCAACCGTTTTGCGCCAGCGAACCCGCGCCCCAAATCAGCAGTCCTGAGAGCGCCTCGTGGTTAAACAGCAGCAGCGCCGTGGAGAGCGCCCCTAAGTACAGATTAACCACCAAGCCCGCCAACACCACCACGATCGGCGCCAACCCACGCCGCCACGAGAGCAGGAAAACTAACCCAACCGCCAGCGCGCCGCCCACCAAGGCGACCCATTCACGCCCGGCGACAAGCAGCCCCGGCGCCAGTAAGGTAGCGGTCATCAACGCCAGGTTAGCGCCCGATGCCACCCCTAGGGTGGTGGGCGAGGCCAACGGGTTGCGCAGCACTTGCTGCATCAGTACACCCGCCAACCCCAAACCGCCCCCAGCTAGCAACGCGATCGAGAGACGCGGCCACCATGCATAGTGAAGCAACAACTCGTCGACGTTCTCAAAGGAGGGCGC
>NZ_JABUZE010000007.1:0-11622 GCF_014897805.1 Halomonas sp. 3F2F | reverse complement strand
TTTCAGGTGTCCGGGGTTGCCGGCTTCGCCGGGCAAACAAAAAAGCGCTGCATACATGCAGCGCTTTTCGGCGTTATCTGGCGTTCGAATCACCCCTTTAAGGTTGCGTCCATAGTTATGTCAGCATTTAATACTTTAGAAACAGGGCAGTTCGCTTTAGCTGTTTCAGCAGCTTCTTGAAAAGCAGCGTCATCGGCACCGCTTACGCTGGCAACAACGTCCAAATGAATGCTGGAAATATCGAAACCATCTGCGCTTTGTGAAAGCGTTACGCGCGCATTGGTATCAATAGCATCAGCGGTAAAGCCTTTCTCTCCAAGAATCATCGAAAGCGCCATTGAGAAACAGCTTGCATGGGCAGCGCCAATTAACTCTTCCGGGGTGGTGCCGGGTGCTCCTTCAAAGCGCTGTTTGAACGAATAGCCAGCATCCAATGCTCCACTTTCCGTCGCCACATTGCCCTGGCCATCTTTGAGTCCACCTTCCCAACGTGCGCTTGCTTTACTATCCATTCCGTTCTCCTTTCCTCTGATAGTTAGCGTCATCTCGTTTTAGGACGCAGTCACTGCGCCCGCCAACTCAATCAGCGTAGCTGATTCTGGCGCCGCTGCCGAATTTACTCGATCAACATGTCTATACTACTTCTTAGCTGTTATACGCTATTCGCTTTCCAACGCTTTATCGTTAAGCTGAGCAGCACTATGGCACTCACCACACCTATGGTCGCCGCAATGAATCTAAGGACACATCATGTCATCGGCTGATGCGCTGCGTTTGGTTTTGCTCTCCTCCCTATGGGGACTATCGTTTATTTTTATGCGTGTCGCCGCGCCGGAATTTGGTGCTATTCCGCTAGTGTTAGTCAGGATGGGAGTTGGTGCTTTGCTCTTGGTGCCGCTGCTCCTGAGCCTGCGCTACCTGCGGCTGATCTGGCAGCACAAAGGACCGTTACTCCTGCTGGGTGTGATGAATCATGTGCTGCCTTTCTCATTGTTGGCGTTAGCGACAACACGTTTAGAGGCGGGGTTTACCTCGCTGATAAACGCCACCACACCGATTTTCACGGCCCTACTAGGCGCCGCCTTTTTTGCCACCCCCATCCAACGTCAGCAGTACATTGGTCTCGCACTAGCGCTACTGGGTGTGTATGTGCTGTCTGCTGACCGGCTAGACTTCACTCTAGGCGGCGACGGCTGGTTTATTGTTGCGGTACTCGGTGCCACGTTTTGCTACGGACTTGCTGGTAACTACTCGAAAACACGCTTGAGTCATCTACCCAGCCGCGTGTTGGCGGCTGGTAGTAGCGCGATGTCAGCCCTGGTGTTACTGGTACCTGGTTTGCTGCTCTGGCCTAGCGAGCCTGTCAGCGTGCTCGCCTGGGGTAACGCCCTGGCGCTGGCGATGCTAAGCACCACATTAGCCTTCCTACTTTATTTCAGCCTATTAGCGAGTGCAGGGGCCACGGCCACCTCAACTGTCACCTTTTTGGTCCCTGTCAGCGCACTGCTATGGGGATACTTGCTACTTAATGAGACGCTGAGTCTTCAAGTGGTGGCTGGCATGGTCATTACCCTAGCAGGCACCGCCATTGCTACCGGACTATTAAGGCTTAGGTCGCGCGGCGCGTTGGCACCACCTCATCCCCCACACGAATAGTGCTACCTTGCCCGGTAGTTAGCGTGGCGTTTTGGCCAAAATGCGCGCCTTTAAGATGAGGCTGAGTGTTCAGGGAAAGCAGCGTTTTTAGTGGTTCTGCCTGTTCCGGCACGGTGCCGGTTTGCTGGTCCACCGTGGTAATTTTGCAGCGCTGGCAGGGTTTGCGAAGCGTCAGCTCATAGCCACTCTGGCCCGCGAGTGTGGCCCACTGGTCTTCCGCCCAGGCATCATCACAATCGACCACAATATTCGGCCGAAAACGGTTCATCGGCACAGAGGATTGCCCATTGGCAACAAGCGCTTGATTCAAGGCATCCAGAGAGCCGGTGGTGGTTATCAGGAAAGGGTAGCCATCAGAAAAGTAGGTATGGGCCTCGCCTCCCGCCAGAAAATCTTCTTCAACAGAACGCGTAAACTCGGTAGCAAAGCGCACTAAGCTAATGCCTTGCGCTTGCTCGCCCAATGCCGCCACAAGCCAGTGCGATACATCCTCGCTTTCTGGCACTGCTTTGCAGTGGTCGTTCCACACTTTTACCAGGCGCAAATTACCTTGGGGGTCTTCAAGGGGAATCGCGATCGGGTCTACCTTCGGGTGAGATAGTACCAATGCCTGATCGGTTAACTCGACCGCGATGGTGGCAAGCTGTGGTAGCTGGCGCTGAGTAACAAAACGCTGCTGGGCATCCACCAGCATCCAGCGGCGATCCCAGGCTAACCCATGGCCATGGAGTTCACTTTGGGTAACGTTAATTCCCTTTAAGGATTTAACCGGGTAGACAATGAGTTGGGTAATATTCACGGCGGTCTCATGCTCTCTATAGCGATTTTTTAATGGCTTTTTTAATGACCAATCTTTAATTAACAGCCTATCGAGTTTACTGGCTCGCCGCTAGCCACCCTGAAGCTAAAGTGTTTTACCCGCCTCAATTCGATACCCCAAATCCATTACTTGGTGTTCAGGCGCTTCGCCACGAATACGCGACAATAGCGTTTTTGCAGCGGCTTCCCCAATGGCTTGCCGAGGTGTAATAACGCTAGCAAGGCGCGGACTCATCGCCTGGCCGACATCGTGACCATGAAACCCAGCAATCGCCATCTGTTCGGGGACATTAATGCCATGGCGCAAACACTCAAAGTAAGCCCCAACCGCAACATCGTCATTGGTACAGAAAACACCATCGGCACTAGGGTGATCTCGTTGAATTTCCTGCATGAGCGCCGCCCCGACGCTGTAGGAAGAGCGCTGACTGCTCTGCAGCGTTATCGGCGTTAACCCTTGCTCTTCCATAGCTTGGCGATAGCCTTGCTCACGCTGGCGTGTCCGCTCATCCAGACGCACAGCCAGATAAATCACCTGACGCCTGCCACGGCGAATCATCTCACTGACCATATCGTAAGCGGCCTGCACGTTATCGTACCCCACCGCCTGCTGTAGTGGCGGGCGACGGGTATCCATAATTTCCACAATAGGAATACCGGCTGTCTCCAACATTCGCAGGCTACGCGGCGTGTGATCGCGGTCAGACAAGATGACGCCATCCACATTATAAGAGAGCAGCGAGGCCAAACTGCGTTCTTCAAGCTCAGGGCTGTAACCGTAGTGAGACAGCATTAAGTGATAACCGGCAGGCTCGGTGTACGCTTCGATACCGACAATGACATCAGCAAATACCTGGTTGGTCAGCGATGGTACCAACACGCCGATAGAGTGGCTGGTAGCCCGAGAAAGCAGGTCTGGTGCCCGATTGGGAATATAGCCAATCTGTTCAGCAACACTGAAAATACGTTCGCGAAGTCCTTCTGATACCGTATCAGGGTCTCGCAAGCAGCGACTGACGGTCATTTTTGTCGCATCAACGCGATCAGCAATATCTTGTAATGTCGGGCGTTTTTTCTTCAATGGCGTCACTGACTGTTCTGTTAAGTGCGTAAGTCTGTTAAGTACGTAAGCCTACTAAATACAGGTCTGTAAAATGCGCAGGAGCCATACCATAGCGAATAGTACGGCCCCTCGCCTATCCCATCCTTTAGCCTAATGAACGCGTAGCGTAGGCGCTAGCGCCGCCGTAAAGTGCTCGACAATCTCGCTAGGCGATAGCGCAATGGAGACGGTCATCGCTTCATCACTGCTTGGCGGCTCTAAATCGGCGAGCTGGCTTGCCAGCATATTATCACCTTTAAAGAAGTGCCCTGCCCTGGTTGCTAACCGTTCACGCAGAAGCGCATGGCTTCCTTCTAGATATAAAACATGCAGCGCAGGGTCACCTTCGCGCAGGCGATCCCGATAGCGTTTTTTAAGGCCGGAACAGGCGATGACCACGGACGCATTGCGCGCTTTATGAGCCGCGAACAAGTCAGCAAGCGTTGCCAGCCAGTCACGACGATCGTTGTCATTGAGTGGCGTGCCGCTGGCCATTTTCGCCACATTAGCCGGTGAATGATGGTCGTCACCGTCAATAAACGTTGCGCCCAGCGCTGCTGCTAACTGCTGTCCGATATGCGACTTCCCTGATCCAGAAACGCCCATGACAAGAATACGATGTGATGGCTTATTCACTCGATGCTCCTATCAATTGCCGCGCACGGCGGTGAGGTCAGGCAGCCAAGTAACGATGCCAGGGAACGCAATCAGCACCACCAGAACAACGATCAAGGCGGCGTAGTAAGGCAGCATGGCTTTTACCAGGGACTCCATAGACACCTTGCCGACACCACACCCAACGTACAGACAGGTACCAACCGGCGGGGTTAACAACCCAATGCCTAAAATAAAGGCCATTAGAACGCCAAAGTAAGCGGCATCAACACCCACCGATGTCACGATCGGTGCAAGCATTGGCGCCATAATCACCATGGCTGGCGTTAGGTCCATTACAAACCCCACTAACAGCAGTAGCCCCGCCACGATCAGCAGCAGCAAAAACGGCTCCTGGGTAATCGCCTGTACTTGGCGCACTAAGGTTTGTGGAACCATGTTAATGGTTAGAAACCACGCAATAACGGTGGCAAAAGCCAACAACATCATCACCATGCCAGTGAGCCTTGCGGTGCGAATTAACATACCGCCCAACTCGCTGAGCTTAAATTCACGGTATACCAGCAAAGAAATGAACAGCGAGTAAAGCAAAGCAGCCACAGCGGCTTCAGTGGCAGTAAACACGCCGCCAATAATGCCGCCAATAACGATCACAGGGAGCACCAGCGCTAACCAGGCATCCTTAAACGCTTTCCACAACCGATCCCAGCGGAATTGGCGAACGCCGCCACCCTGCTTGCTCGCCAGAATAAAGGTGGTCACCATGAGCGCGGCGCCAATTAACAGGCCAGGCACAATCCCCGCGATAAACAGACGACTGATCGACGTCTCGGTAACAATGCCATATAAAATAAGCGGTATAGACGGTGGAATAATAATGCCGATCACCGACGACACGGTGTTAATCGCCGTGGCATTTGCGGCGGTGTAACCTTGCTGTTTCATCGATGGGATCATCATTGCGCCAGTCGCTGCGGTATCCGCCACCGCCGAGCCGCTAATCCCGCCAAAAAACATCGAACCGGTAATCGCTACCTGACCAAGTCCGCCGCGCATAAAGCCAACTAAGGCGCCAGCAAGCTCCATCAAGCGTCGTGCAATACCACCATTACTCATCACTTCGCCGACGAGAATAAAGAAGGGGATCGCCAGCAGCGGGAAGCTATTTACGCCACGAATTGACTGCTCAATCATAATCGATAGCGGGATATCAGACAGCACCGCCATGACTAAGGCTGCTACCCCTAGGCCAAACGCAATCGGCAATCCAATCACAATAGACGCCAATAATATGGCTAGAAAAATCCACAGCATGATTAACGCTCCCCTGGTAAGTCATCCGATTGGCGATGTGGTTGACGGATAACCCCCACGCTGACCCACATACGCCAGAGCGATACCGCCGCGATAAAAATAACGCACAACACCAACGACAGGCTGACCAAGCTTAGCGGTACGCCCATGATCGCGGAGCGTCCACTTGAGCGCGTGAGCACTTGATAACCGCCCCAAATCATCACTAGCATCAGCCCACTAATAATCAGGTGTTGTAAGCAATAGAGCATGTGCGCGACACGCAACGGCAAACGTCTCACCAGCGCATCGACAGCAATATGCTCATAGCGTGAAAACGCCGCCGCTGCGCCGATAAAGACCAGCCAAATAAACAGCATGCGCGCCAGCTCATCGACCCAAGGCAGTGAATGATTGAACACAGAGCGGCCAACGACATTACTGGAAACCGCGACAATCAGCGCCGCCAAAATAGCGCCAATCAAATACTCCATAGCGAGTGTTAACCAGCGGAACAGCGCAGGCCCCTGGCGAGCCTCAGTATCAATTTCAAGCAGCTTGCGATTAGGGTCGTTCAAATAAACCGACGGATCTTCCAACGTTGGTGCTGTAGAGGTCACCACGTTTGGGGGAGTAGAGGAGGTAGTCATAAGAACTCCGAGGGGCACTGACAAGTCGGGCAGGCGTGTGGGCCTGCCCGATGGTGCGCTATACGTAGCAGATTAGTGGCTGCTGTCTTCGACGATTTGCTGGATTTCAGCGATCAGATCTTCACCGATACGCGGCGCCCACTCTTCATAAACAGGCTGCACGGCGTCTTGGAAAGCGGCTAACTGCCCATCATCTAAGCGGGTAATTTGCATACCGCGTGCTTCTAACTGATCACGCGACCAGTCGTCATACTCGGCAGAAAGTTGGATTTCGTACTCAGCCGACTGTCGGGCGGCTTCCTGCACCAGCGCTTGGTACTCAGGTGCCATGCGATTCCAGGTACGCTCGGAAAGCATCATGATAAATGGCGTATAAACATGGCGTGTTTCGGTGCCGTAATCCTGCACTTCATTGAAGTTAGAGGTAAGGATGGTACTCCACGGGTTTTCCTGACCGTCTACAACGCCTTGCTCAAGCGCCGAAAATAGCTCGCCGAAGGCCATTGGTGTTGGGTTGGCACCTAACGCTTCCCAAATTGCCAGGTGAACCGGGTTTTGCATAGTGCGTACGCTCAGGCCGCGAACATCCAGGCCAGCCACATCTTCTGGTGATTCTACAGGGCGTGCACTGTTAGACAGCTGGCGATAGCCGTTTTCAGAGAACGTCAGCGCTTTTAAGCCTGTACCCTCGAACGCATCCAGCATTCCCTGAGCCACGTCACTCTGCATAACAGCCACTGCGGCTTCTCGGCTCGGTAGTAGGAACGGCAAATCAAATGCTGACAGTGCCTCCACGTACCCAGTCGTTGCAGAGCTTGAAGGATAGGTCATATCCAAGGTGCCGGTTTGCAGCATTTCCATCATTTGGACATCGTCGCCCAATTGGCTGTTGGGAAAAACATTGACCGTAATACGACCATCGGTACGCTGCTCAAGAATTTCACCGAAGTACTGGCTAGAGAGAAACTGCGGCGATGTTTCGGACAGGCCAATGCCCATACGCAAGGTGTGACTGCCGTGGTCAGCCACTACGTCGCCTTCAATCGCGGGCGGATCAGAAAGTTCAGGGCCTTGAGCATGTGCCATGCCAAAAGTCAGAGTGGTCGCGCCGACCAGAGTAAGCGTGCTGCGCCAAATCGTTGTCATGACGTTATCTCCAGAATAGTCGTTGTTGTTGGTTGGCTATTTACCGAAAGGCTATCGAATCGTATCGGCCATCAGGTTTGCAGTTTATGTTCCAACAAATTGTTACCGGTAACATCCGATACGTGAAGGCTAGCTATCGCAACACGCGGTGTCAAAACAAAACGACCAACTTACGACCAACGTCTAGGGATAGCTACTCACTTCCCCGCGCGCTACATTACGCGTTATGCACCCTGTCCTGGAGTCGACATGCCAGCGCTAGACCCTTGTAGCGAATTAGAGCTAGATCACCAGCTCTGCTTTGCGCTGTATTCAACATCATTGATGATGACCAAAGTTTATAAACCTCTGCTCAAAGAGCTGGGGCTCACTTACCCGCAATACCTCGCCATGCTGGTACTGTGGCAAGAAGATGGCCTAACAGTAGGTACCCTAAGCAAACGCTTACTTACAGATCCTGGCTCGTTAACGCCGCTACTAAAGCGACTTGAAAGTGATCAGCTACTTATCCGGCAGCGTAGCCTGCAAGATGAACGTGTCGTCGAGTTATTCCTGACCGATAAAGGCCGCTCGCTTCGTGAACAGGCGCGCCATATTCCCAGCTGTGTGGTCAACGCCAGCGAAAAGTCGGTTGAAGCACTCAACCAACTGAAAGAGGATTTAGTCCAACTGCGCGAAAACTTACTTAAGGTCAAGTAACCCGCTGAACGTTGTGGCCGGGTAGGCAATTTATTCACCCATTCACTTGCGCGCAAAATAAAGCTGCACTAAATTAAAACCCCAAACACACGTTTGGCTCATAACAGCCATGCCCATAACAACTATGTCCATAACAACCAAGTTTAGGAAATAACCTATGTCTATTGAAACTGTTGCTTACCGCGCACATGCTCACGCCACTGGCGGCCGCGAGGGCTATGCTAAGTCCTCTGACGGCGCGCTGGATGTTCAGCTCAGCACACCCAAAGAGCTAGGTGGCGCCGGCGGTGCAGGCACTAACCCCGAACAGCTGTTTGCTGCAGGCTACTCTGCTTGCTTTCTAGGTGCTCTTAAGCACGTCGCCAGTCAGGAAAAAGTTAAACTGTCCGACGATACCCAGATCGATGGCAGTGTCGGTATTGGCGCCATTCCTACCGGTTTCGGCATTGAAGTTGAGCTAAAAATTAGCTTGCCTGGTTTGGAAAAAGACGTTGCCCAAGCACTGGTCGATAAAGCCCATATTGTGTGCCCCTACTCCAACGCTACCCGCGGAAATATCGATGTCACTCTGACGCTGGTTTAATTACCTAGCGCCCAAGCCACCGCTTTGCTTGCGTGCAGGGCGGTGGTGTCATAAAGCGGTATCTGGGTGTGTTTCTGCTCAACCAACAGCGCTATCTCGGTACAACCTAGAATGATCGCCTCGGCGCCCTGCTGGTGTAGCGACGTCATAATATCCAGATAACGCTCACGCGATGAGGCGTGGATATGGCCATGGCATAGCTCGTCGAAAATGACCTGGTGCACCTCAGCACGTTCTTGTTCATTCGGAATGACGACATCAATCCCAAAGCGCTCTTTTAAGCGCGCCTTGTAAAAGTCCTGCTCCATCGTGAAACGGGTGCCTATCAACCCAACCCGAGTCACGCCATCACTCTGACATTTTTCCCCGGTAGCATCGGCGATGTGCAAAAAGGGAATCTGAATAGCGGCTTCAATCGCAGGCGCGACGTTGTGCATGGTATTGGTGGCCAGCAGTAAACATTCTGCCCCAGCCTCTTCAATACGTTTGGCAGCGCTTGCGAGTAACTGGCCAGCAGTTTGCCAATCGCCCTGTTGTTGCAGGGTTTCTATTTCAGCAAAATCAACACTTACCATCACAATCTGCGCTGAGTGAAAACCGCCAAGAGCCTGATTAATCCCTTGGTTTAGCGCCTGATAATAGCTTTGTGTCGACTCCCAGCTCATACCGCCTAATACGCCAATAGTCCGCATCACATTTCTCCATGGTAAATAACTATTTATTATCAGACTAACAACCCACTATCCTTGTACCCACATTTTAAGGCCCCATAACGCCTTAGTAGCCGCAACATTTCGGGTGAGTCGCCGCACCGCCCTTTTTTATTGTAGGAATAGCGAGGACATCATGAGCGACAACACGACCTATACGCCACCGCGGGTTTGGAAATGGGAACCTGGTAACGGTGGAAAATTCGCTAACATCAATCGCCCCGTTGCTGGTGCGACCCACGAGAAAGTATTACCCGTGGGTAAGCATCCGCTACAGCTTTACTCTCTGGCAACCCCCAACGGCGTGAAAGTCACCGTAATGCTTGAAGAGCTGCTGGAACAGGGTATTAAACAAGCGGAATACGATGCTCACCTGATACAAATTGGCGAAGGTGATCAGTTTGGCAGCGGCTTTGTTGAGGTAAACCCCAACTCTAAGATTCCAGCGCTAATGGATCACAGCACCACTCCGCCCCAGCGGGTCTTTGAGTCAGGTGCGATTCTGCTTTATTTAGCTGAGAAATTTGCTGCGTTCTTACCCAACGACCCAGCGAAGCGGACCGAGTGCCTATCCTGGTTATTTTGGCAAATGGGCAGCGCGCCCATGCTGGGTGGCGGCTTTGGTCACTTTTATGCTTACGCACCAGAAAAATACCAGTACCCGATTGATCGCTATACCATGGAAGTGAAACGTCAGTTGGATGTATTGGATCGTCACTTAGCAGATAACCGTTTTATGGCGGGTGATGAGTACACCATCGCAGATATGGCGATTCACCCATGGTACGGCGCACTGGTAAAAAACCGCGTGTATGAAGCCGCTGAGTTTTTAGAAGCTCATACCTATCAGAACGTCTTACGCTGGACCGATGAGATTGACGCACGCCCAGCCGTTCAACGTGGCCGAATGGTTAACCGCACCTGGGGAGAGCCTGGCGAACAGCTCCACGAGCGTCACGATGCCAGTGATTTTGATCACAAGACCGAAGATAAACGTTAAACCAAGGACAACTGTGAACCGGTAAGGCGGCCGCATTGGCTAACGATCGCTAAGGATGGCGATTTACCGTGTTCCACTATCGCTCTTTACTGCATTATCGATCCTGATTGAGTTAGCGATTTTTACTTCATTATTCATAGTGTGTCTGACAGAGGCAGTCCATGTTTGATCCAAAATACGCCCAGCTGATATTTTCTTTCTTAATGGCACTGTTTATGTCGTGCATTATGTCGCTGGTGATTACGCTCTACAATGTCGGCTTCATCGAGGGCATTATCTTTGTTTGGTTGAAGGCATGGCTATTTGCTTTTGCGGTTGCTCTACCGGTAATTAACCTAGTATCTCCTATTGTACGGCGATTGGTTAAAGTGCTTATTAAGCATCCACACTGACCATCTATACAAACCATCCAGACTAGGCACCATAGGGGCACTTCCCTTCACCGACAAAGCGCTCAGAACCAATAAAGCCTTGTCAGCCCAGCTCTAGCGCTCCTACTTGAGGCAAGAACTGGGCAGAAACCTGGCTTTCATCTCCCAAACGATTGAGCCGCAGCGTGACAAAAGCCTTTGAAAGCAGCTACTTCTTCTTACTAGGTAACAGTTACTGGACGCGAGAGTTATTCAGTGCGTAATTCCAAACACGATAGACGTAAAAAATATACCCGAGCCCGAGCGTCAAAATTGAGATAATCATCCACAAAATAATATGACCAATATTGCTAAAAATATTGATATCACACACCATTTTACGTTCTACGCCTGTTGCAAGATCGACCACCGAGGTACGGTTAATCACAAAGCGGGCAAACGAATAAGGGAAGAAAAACAGTGCAATCCCGAAGGTAATAATGGTTAGCACGACCCAAATCAGCAAGTGGCCAATAATATCTAGAATAGAGAGATTCGCTTTAATATTCACGGTACGTCCTTAAGTGTTAAGAAACAAAGTGCCGCAGATTACCACTGTCGACTACTCCCGTCAGCGCAGTTCATTGCATAAGTGCTATTTTACGAGAGGAAACATCCCCTTTCGTCATACTGACAGGCGTATCGATAATACGTTGATTGCTTCTTTTTATCGCCACTCTAAAAACGTCTCGTTAACGTAATCGCCCCGAATTTGTCCTGCTCATCTTGCCCATCAAACTCACGAGTACGCTGAACAGCGGCATACGTTACTTGCCAGTCCTCCCAGGCCATGGCAAGCCCTGCGGAGGCTTCTGCTACCCATTCTTCACGGTCAACAGAGTGGCTATCTCTGAATGTATTACCATCCAGTGTTAGGTTCTGCGCCATGTAATAGCTGAAGTGGTTATAGTTTCCCGGACACACAGACGCAGATAATAT
>NZ_JABUZE010000109.1:0-6564 GCF_014897805.1 Halomonas sp. 3F2F | reverse complement strand
CCCGAGCCTGAACCCGAACCGGAGCCCGAACCCGAACCGGAGCCCGACACCACACCCACGGCCATTGCGCTGGATGGCAACGTTATCAGGAACGGGGCTGCTGGAGCCGAAATTGGCAGCCTGCAGGTAGCTAGTGCCGATTCAGGTGGCACCTATGACTTTGAGCTGACGGGCGACGATCGCTTCGAAGTCGTCGACGGCAAGCTTAAGCTGCGTGACGGTGAGGCGCTAAGCGCCGATGAGAATGTCGAGCTTACTTTAACGGCCAGCAATAAAAGCGATGAAAGCATAAGCGAGACCTTGACTATAGGCTCCGGGTTCTTGACCACCGGCAGTGGACAAGATGTTATCCGTGCTGATGACGATGGCGCAACGCTTCGTGCTGGAGCGGGCGTTGACCAAATGCTCGGCGGTGCCGGGGACGATACCTTTGTGATTATCGGCGACGTCTCCAGTGGCGGCAAAGTCGATTCGACTGCCACAACAGATGCTTTGGGGTTCCCTATCTCAGAGCTTAATGGCAAAAACTTGAATGAAGACGCCGATGGTGGAGCAGGCGTGATCGAAGGCGGCGGCGGTGACAATACACTTTATGTCATCGGCAAGGCCGATCTAAGCAGCTATACACTAACGAATGTTTCCAAAGTCGAAATTCGCTCTGATGTGACATTTGACACGAGCCAACTGGAAGATTTTCTCACGCTGACCGGTGATGGAAGCAGCACACTGAGAATTCATAGCGATGAGCCAACCACCTTCACGCTGAAAGACGGCATCGACCTCTCCTTCATTGGTGAGCTTGAAATAGGAGAAGGCGTCACACTGGAAATTGACGACCTGGACAGCCTAGGCGGTGCACGCATCCTGAGCGGCTCGGGGACGTTAAAAACTGACACTGATCTGGGCAGCATGTCCGGCTATACGCTGACCTCCGAACTGGCTGTGAATGGCACAGATCCCAGCGAGGCTCGTATTGTCAACACCATTTCTCGTGAAGCCGATGATGACGGCGTTACTCGAGGTACTGAGGAAAATGATTACCTGATCGGTACCGCCGAAGACGACATCATCGATGGGCTGGGCGGTGACGATGTTCTGGTAGGTCTTGGCGGTCAGGATACTTACCAGATTTCTGGATCAGGCACCAAGACGATTATCGATAGCGGTCGCAACAGCACTCTGGATCTTTCACTCGCCGAGGGGGCTGCCAGTCTGGACCTCAGTGAAGGAGGTAGCATAGCGGGAGGAGTAGAAGCAGGAGGAGCCAGCATTCAGCTAGGCACCGGCACCGGCGCTACGGGGCTACAGCCACTGGATATCCTGCTGTCTCAGGATCTATCCGGCTCTTTCAGCGATGACCTCTCTACTATTCGTACGACAGGCTTCATCGATGACCTGATTAACGGTGTGCGTGAGATACAGCCAAACAGCACCTTCGGAGTCGCATCGTATGTCGACAAGCCGCTGTCGCCGTTTGGTGCAAACAGCGACTATGAGTATCGCACTGATGCTCCGCTATCTCTTGATCCGGAAGTGCTACGCCAGGCCTATGAGGAAATGGAAATATTGTCGGGTTCTGATGGCCCAGAGGCTCAACTAACATCGCTGTTGCAGATAGCCCTGCGTGCTGAAGACAGCTTGGCATACCATGAAGAAGGCAACATCGATATGGACGCCACAGGCATTGGCTATCGCCCCGATGCCCTGCGTGCTTTAGTGCTGCTCACGGATGCCAGCTATCACCAGGCCGGCGACGGCATCAGCCGCAATCCAGAGCTGGCGCCCAACAATGGTGACAAGATTCTAGACGGCGACCCCGCAGGCAGCGGAGAGGACTACCCTTCTATCGATCAAGTCAGGGAGGCCCTGGAAGAAAGCAGCATCTACCCTATCTTTGCGGTAACCCGCTATGAGGTTTCTACCTATGAGGAATTGGTCGATGAGCTAGGCTATGGTGCCGTGTTGGAATTGGAAAGTGATAGTTCCAACCTGGTGGAAGTGCTGACCTCGAGTCTAGAGGATTACCGCGCCGACTTTATCGCTGACCTAGTGGGCACGGTATACGCCGACGAACTCACTGGCAACTCTCTGGATAACACTATTCAGGGGGGAGCGGGTGACGACTGGATCTATGCTCTGGGCGGCGATAACCAGCTAAGCGGCGATGAAGATAGCGATACCTTTGTGCTGGGCTTTAGCGGCTCTTCGCGTGGCACCACCACCATCACCGACTTTGTGCACGATGAAGGAGACAAGATCGCCTTTGATAACGACGGCCTGATGACGTTCATCGATTCTGAACTGGACGGCGACACGCCGCTCCCAGAAGATAATTTCGTCGAGCGCAACACACTAGATGATCTTGTTGCCGACGATAATGGCAAGCTGATTCAGCTTCAGGAAGCTATCGACGAGACAACTATCAACGAAGAGGAAACCCTGGAGGATCTGGAAGGCTATCTCTTAGCATTCAATACAGATAGCGGCCACGGCGAGCTCTGGTATGATGATGACTGGAGTAGCGCTGCCGGCCGTGAGCAAGTTGCCGCGCTCTCTTCACTGGATGAACTGGCCCAGGTAACCGGCTTGGGTAAGGAGGATTTCTCACTCTACGCAGCCGAAATTGCTTGATTCATAGGCATAAACATACTGCTCCATACCTATTCGCCCCTGCTTTGTCAGGGGCCTTTTCCTTTCAAATCACCGGCACGCCATGCTGACGGTAGTTGTCCCGCCATGTCCGCACCAGAGAATGGTCCAGGCCATGCTGCGGGCCATCTCCCTCAAGCTGGTGTCACCGTGCAAGCGGTGATTTTCAACCCAGTTGTCCAAATGGCTGCGCTTAAGCAGCCTGTTGATTACGCTCGATTTCGTGCATTTTTCCCGGGTTAAGCGAGACTGGGCCGGTGACTTCCCAGTTTCGAGTGTGGCCCGACCAGCGTTGCGGATGTCGCTGCTTCGCACGTTGGTATACCGCGTTCCGGCGTTCCAGGCGCTCTTGGTCTACGCCGCGATGACGGTCCGCTGGCGTGACATACTGGATGCCACTGTGCAGGTGCTGTTCGTTGTAAGCCCGCTCGAACGCTAGCATCCATTCTCGTACCGCGCCCAGCGATGCGAAGCCCTTGGTGGGCCACGCTGGACAGTATTTGACGGTACGGAACAGCGCTTCCGAGTAAGGGTTATCATTGCTTACTCTCGGCCGACTGTAAGACATCAACATGCCCAGCTCTGTTAGCCTCGCTTTGAGCGTATAGGAGGTCATCGGTGCTCCGTTATCAGAGTGCAGTACTGGCGGCTGATGCCAGCAACCTTCTCGCAGCAAGGCACGTTCCAAAAGCTGTTTAGCCAACTCGCCCGATTCCGTGTCGTGGACTTCCCAAGCAATGATTTTGCGGCTGTAGATATCCATGATCAGGTAAAGATACCAGTGCTGACCTCGCACAACGGAGGCACAATAACTGATGTCCCAGCTCCAGACCTGGTTTGGCCCTGTAGCCGTAAAGCTAGTCGGCTCGGGGACTGAACGACGTGGTTTCATACGGCCACGATGGTGCTGCTGATGATGCTTTTTCAAGACCCGATAAAACGACGATTCGGAGGCCAGATAGACGCCTTCGTCGGCCAATAAAGGAACGATTTGAGACGGCGGCAAGCTCTGATACTCGGGGCGATGGCACGTGTTCAAAATGGCTTGCTCTTCCTCATGCGTCAGCTGATGCGGCTGCCTGTGTTGCCCTGCATGTGGACGCTGATCCTCGACAATAGCGCCGCGCTCAGATCGCCACCGCTTCAGTGTGCGTTCGCTTATGCCGATCACGGCAGCCGCTTGATAACGGGACGCGCCACCCATAACCGCTTCGTCAAATAGCGCGATGAGCCTTGCACGTTCCTTTAGAGGCGTTAGTCGTCCTCGCCGCTGTCCGGATCCTCGCCGTACAAGGCTTCGAGCTTTTTTGAAAGCACCAGCAACGACGTTGTTTCTGCCAGCACCTTGTCTTTGCGCCGTACTTCCGCTTTGAGCTGCTTGATGGTCTTTCGGTCTTCTTTGCGCTGTTTCTGCGCTGCTTTTGCCTGCTCTTCTTGCCGACCAGCTCCTTCGAGACAAGCGGCTTTCCATTGCTGGATTTGCTCGGGATAAAGGCCTTTTTCACGACAGTAAGCGCCAAGCTCTGTTTCTGACATCGTCGCGGTTTCGATGACAACGGCTAGCTTGGCGTCAGGTGACCATTCGTTGTCGCCTTGGGTGTAACCCGGCACAGGCACTCCTTTTTCTCGACACTGTTTTAACCAACTATACAGCGTCGCGTTGGAGATGCCTTCTTCCGTTGCTACCGACGCCACACTGCGATTGTGGGGCGGCAATAACTTTTTCAGGATGGCGGCTTTACGCTCTTCAGAATAACGTGGCACATGAATTCCATACCGCTCCCTCTGGACTGAGTTTAGGCGATATCGCCAACCGGACAACTAGGCTGACAGAGGGGGCAAGCACTGCCGTGCCACCGATGCGCCTGGCTGTCGAAGCCGCTGTCCTCACGCAGCAGGATGGGTTGCTCGGTCAGACCCGGGGCACGAGGCAGCACCCGCTCCAGGAAGGCGTTGCTCTCCTTCATGGTGTGCTGCTTGCCGGGACGCAGCTCCAGGCCCAGGCACCACCCTTCGTTGCCCAGATACGCGGCGATCGGGGTGTAGCCATCGACCTTCTGGTAGGTCCGCGAGACGCCTTCCTTCTTCGAATTGCTGTTGTCCATGACGAAGGTGTCGATGTCCAGGCAGACGTGTGTCGTCTCGGCGGTGATCGGTGCCTCGACCAGTGACAGCAGGGTCGTCGACCAGCTGGCGGTGCGCGCCTGCAGGTCATTGGCGGCAAGTTTTTCCAGCCGCTGTCGCAGCGTGGCGGTGCTCGGCACCTTCTGCAGGGTCAGCAGTTGCTGGAAGGGTTTGTCGCGGCGGAAGTTTTCGATGGCATCATAGTCGCTCATGCCCAGACACAGCAGACCCAGGTAGCTCTTGACCACGTCGCTGGTGCGCATACCCAGCGTGGCGGGGAAGCGGCCGTCGATGCTGTCGACGCCGGCGATCTCGATGCACTGCCCGATGATCGACAGCCCGGAATGGCTGGTGAGGGTGCGGCGACTGGCGCGGAACTTTATGTTGGGCATGGCACTGTCTGGGTGAATGGCGATAATGGCTATATTGCCATGCAGGTCAGTGGGTTAGAAGTGCTTCCGGGGGCCGGTCTCACGGATTCAGGTTAGTAGCAATTATTGAAGGCAATAAGACGAAATTTAAAAGCTTTCACAATGCTCGAATGGTTTTTGATCTGTCAGAGTTTTATAGAGAAGCAACAGATGAAGACTTAACTCAGATGTCTCAACATGCTTCATTGGAGATTGCTGACCTTGCAATTTTTATCTCAGAAGCTGATACGCAAGTAAGAAAGATGGCGCATTCTATTAAGAGTTCGGGTGTATTAGACGCTTATACTGTTACTCAGATATCTACTGCCGCTGCCAATTTTCCAGATATTCCAGTGGCTGTTAATAATGGAAAAATTACATTGCCACGTGGCAAAAAAGAACTTAAAGAGGTTCTACACTTTTTATTAGAAGATATATACAAAGGCCCATTGTCGGGTAGTGATTTTTTAACCAATTCTAAGCGTGAGTTGTAGCATGCTAACAAGTCACTGCACGCGGAAATTTTACTCGCTTCGCTCCCAAAATTCCGGTGAGTGAGGCGTTAGCCCCTCACACTAAGATACGGAAATTGAATGCCTTGGACTTCGAAACACACTGAATGGCTCGTCGACACCGGTGAACAACTGAAGACTGCCGACGGCAAGGTGGTCGAGGTCTGGGAGTTCCGTCATGAGAACGAAGAGGCAGTGCTCTCCGTCTGGGCCAGGCATTTTCGGAATCACTACTGCTTTGACAGCGAGATCGATTATTGGCGCAGAGGGTACAAGTGCTCTCGCGGAGAGTATCTCAACACCATAAAGTTCCCGGACCCAAAAAATGCCCCAGGACCCAGTATCCGCGCTGGCGACTTTGGAGAAGTTTTGGTTGCTGATTTTCTTGAATACCTGCTTGGCTACTGGGTTCCACGGACTCGTTATGGTGACAAAACCATCCGGAACGAGTCTACAAAAGGAAGTGACATTATCGGCTTACATATCGTCAAGGATGGCAAAGCCTCTTCGCAGGATAGGCTGGCGATCTTTGAAGCGAAGGCACACTTCTCAGGGAAAAAGGCGAAGGCGAGACTTCAAGATGCTGTAGATGGCTCAGCAAAAGACATCGCACGGAAGGCGGAGTCTTTAAATGCGATTAAGCAAAGGCTACATGGCCGGAATGAGCTCGATGATGCCGAAAAGATTGAGCGGTTCCAGAACGAAGTGGACCACCCATACAAGGAAGTTTATGGAGCTGTCGCGCTTTTTGAGAATCCGCTTTTTGACGGCCACCTGACATCCTCGACCGATGCATCCTCTCATCCGCATTCAGGTGACCTTGTGCTAGCCTGGATTTCTCATAGTACCTCAGCCAGTACCGCACTCAG
>NZ_JABUZE010000105.1:0-935 GCF_014897805.1 Halomonas sp. 3F2F | reverse complement strand
GACTATGCCAACCGCACGGTGCTGGCAACGGATAACTCGATTTACCAGCGCCTGCCCCAGGCGGCGGTGTTTCCTAAGCATGCGGAAGACCTTGAGCGCCTTGCCAAGCTGGCTGCTGAGCTGCCCCACCGCGATATCGTGCTCACGCCTCGGGGTGGCGGCACCGGTACCAACGGCCAGTCGTTGACCGACGGCATCGTGGTGGACGTTTCCCGCCATATGAACCAGATCCTCGAGATCGACGTAGAGGCACGGCGGGTACGCGTTCAGGCGGGCGTGGTGAAGGATCAACTCAACGCGGCGCTGAAGCCCCATGGGCTGTTTTTCGCCCCGGAACTGTCCACCTCTAACCGCGCCACCATCGGCGGTATGATCTCCACCGATGCCAGCGGCCAGGGCAGCTGCGAATACGGTAAAACCCGTGACCACGTGCTGGAACTGGATACGGTTCTGCTCGGAGGTCAACACCTGCATAGCCGCCCGCTTAGCGCTGACGAAGAGCAGGCTGAGTGCCAGCACGAAGGTATTTTAGGTCGCGTGCATACCACCGCGGCTGAGATTATCGACCAGCAGCGTGAGCTGATTGAGGCGAAATTTCCGCCGCTCAACCGCTGCTTAACCGGCTACGATCTGGCGCATCTGCGGGAAGCAAAAGGCCAACTGAACCTGAACAGCCTGCTGTGTGGCTCGGAAGGCACATTGGGCTTTTTGAATGAAGCGGTACTCAATGTGCTGCCGATTCCCAAGCACGCCACCTTGGTCAATGTGCGTTACTCCAGCTTTATGGACGCGCTACGCGATGCCAAGGCATTGATGACGACCAGCGCGCGCCCCACCTCGATTGAAACCATCGACGACACCGTGCTGCAGCTGGCCATGGAGGACTTTGTTTGGGATAGCGTGGCGGCGTTTTTCCCCGCCACCGGCAGCACGCC
>NZ_JABUZE010000104.1:0-2122 GCF_014897805.1 Halomonas sp. 3F2F | reverse complement strand
TACCGTATGATCCAAAGTGCTGCAGTTATTCTATGAATTCAGGGTTTTAAGAGCTCCTAATTACTTCCCCAGGAACACTAGTGCCGGTGACCTCCTCCTCTGACAAGACTAATGTCTTGCTTGCGATATTGCCTGATTTTAATGCAGAAAGGTCAGCATGGAGTACATGTGTCACGTTATTCCGCAGAGCGTAAAGCAACCGTACTGAAAAATTATTACTGCCCCATAACTGTAGTGAGGTGCCGGGCTGGACTTTGTGTTTCTTAGCGGGTGGAGCGAGGTGGCTGACTGGGAAAATTGGGTAAAGGTTAATCACTTAAGATGCTCCGAAAACATTGAACCACTGCAGCTGTAAACAGTGTAGTCAGAACAAAGGGGGTGGCTCGTGCATGTTGTAATACCTGTTTTTTTTAAAGCTTCACATGGAGGGCTGCACGAGAACATTCTCGCAACTGCCTGCTTCTTAATCGATAACGGCCACAAGGCCACAATTGTTTGTCCTGCTGGTTCATTTGCTGACTCGCTGGCAGGTTATGGCGTTGGGGTTATTCAAACGGATTACACAGATCTTGATGCAATAATTAATAAGGCATTGAAGCTTCACGCCGCTGTACCAGTTGATCTTGTGCACGCCCACCCCTTTGCTTCTCGTAAGTTTGGCTTAGCATTGGCGGAAAAGCTGGACGTGCCCATCGTTTTGACATTTCATGGCAAATATACTGACGATCTCCCTCAATATGTTGACAAGATTTCAGCAGTTTTAACGGTGTCATCTGGCGTCCGTGATTATTTGCTGGGTGAGGAGGCTAGAGGTCCAGAAAAATTTCATGTGGTGCCCAATGTCCCTGATACAGATTTTTTTCAACCACTTTTAGAGAAGACCCAAAGCGTTGAAAAAAAACTAAGTGTTGCTTTGGTGTCGCGTCTCGATAAGGACAAAGACTTCATTTTGGATGTCTTTGCGGATGCCGTCGAGTATGCCGCGAAACATTATTCAGGAAAATTAACCTGGATTGTTGTGGGCGATGGTACACAAACTGAAGCGTTTCGAGCCCGTCTTGAAGTGGTGCGAGGCGACAATGCTATCGAATTTCGGGGTTGGCTCGAAGGAGAGGCACTCCGTAGCGCATATCAATCGAGTGACTTTGTATTTGCCCCTGGTCGTTGTGCATTAGAGGCCATGAGTTGTGGTGTGCCGGCTATTGCAGTCGGTAGCAAGAGCTACTGTGGTTTAGTGAACGCGAATACTTGGCAGCAAGGCGTATATTCTAATTTTGGAGGCGTAGGCAATCAGCATAAAGATTATAAGCCTGAAATGGTGCAGCGAGACATGGTTAATCTTCTTGCATCGAAAAGCTATCGTGCAGGTCTCGGTGCCTTTGGCATTAAGATAATTCATCAGTTTTTTGATTCTCAGAAAGTACATGAGCAGTTGCTGGGTATTTATCGCCTCGCCATCGTATCTCATTCGCTGGAGAGGGTGCTTAGCGTTTCCGAGACCTGTGATGTAGAAAGCAACTTAGTAACACCCAAAAATAAGAACACTGATATGAAACCAGAAAATAATATCGAGCAGCTTGAAAAAAAGCTGTTAGAAGCAGTTAAAGGCAACGCAGGCAAGTTCACTCGCGATTTGCTCATTGTTCAGAACCGTCTCTACAGTCAGCTAGAAAGTCTCTCCTGGCTGCAAAGCCGGTTGGCAATCAAGGGCCAGCTGCCCCCACTGCGGCGAAATACAGGACACCCACTTATTTGACAGCCTGCCGCGGCGGGCTATGTTGAGATAAATCCCGCCTGACGGACACCGTCATGACTCAGCCTCGTGCCACCCTTATCTCGCTGGAAGCCACGCCCTGGTATCACCTCGTCAATCGCTGCGTGCGCCGTGCTTTCCTGTGTGGCACGGATTCCGTGAGCGGGCAGTGCTATGAGCACCGCCGTGGCTGGATCGTGGAGAGGCTGCATCAGCTGGCCGGGGTGTTCGCCATCGATGTGGCGGCGTATGCGGTGATGAGCAACCACTATCACTTGGTGGTGCGAGTGGATGCGGCGCGGGCAGGGGCGGTGATTTTCAACCCAGTTGTAAGCGTCCATTCCGCGACGTTCTGCCACCCCGCTAAAA
>NZ_JABUZE010000103.1:0-5396 GCF_014897805.1 Halomonas sp. 3F2F | reverse complement strand
CTGACGCCGGAGTAGGGTGAGGAGGAGTCCATCCCATTGTGTAACGAGTCTTGCGAGGGACGAGCAAACGAGGCACCCGCGGATAGTGTTTTATGCAGGCACAAACCGCAGTGCTACACCGTTGTTGCACCAGCGCAAGCCGGTAGGCTCTGGACCATCACCAAAGACATGACCTTGATGACCGCCGCAGTGCGCGCAGTGATATTCTGTGCGTGGCCACACCAGTTTGAAATCCAACTTGCTTAACAAATGGCCCTCAACATGCTCGAAAAAACTGGGCCAACCGGTGCCAGAGTCATACTTCATCGCGCTGGTGAAAAGTACAAGATCGCACCCAGCACAGCGGTACTCACCTTCCCCAACCTCTCCGTCCAGTGGGCTTGAAAAGGCGCGCTCAGTTCCCTCTTCGCGGAGCACGTAGAAGGCTTCATCAGTCAGGCGTTCACGCCATTCATCTTCGCTTAATTCAAGCTTTTCAAGGCCAGGGGCTGCTTTAAGGTCTAATCGCGGAAAGCCAAACGAGACGCCAGGAAGAACACCTGCCAATCCGGTTAGTCCAGCAAGCCCCAAAAAGTGACGACGCTTCATTTGCGCATTCCCCCTTAACACGTCAAGGACATAGACATAAAAACGGGACGGCGCCTTAGCACCATCCCGTTTTGACTACTTGACTGTCCAAACGTTCGATTAGTTATCCAAACATTCGACAACCTTTACCCTATCGTACATATCAGGTTAACTGCGGACCCGCCTTGATAATTGCCTCGTTAACACCTTCAAACTTCTTAAAGTTATCAACGAATTTGGTGGCAAGGTCTTGCAGGTGACGATCGTAGGCATCTTGGTCAGCCCACGTTTCGCGAGGATTGAGCAGGCTAGAGTCGACACCCGGCACCGCTACAGGCACTTGAAGGTTAAGGCCATCGATGTGCTGGGTTTCAACATCACGCAGCACGCCGGACTGAATAGCACTGATGATGGCGCGAGTAGTCGGAATAGAGAAACGTGAGCCACCTTCGCCGTAGGCACCACCTGTCCAACCGGTGTTGACGAGATAAACCTGAGCATCTTTTTTATCTACCCGCTTGATCAACAGATCGGCGTATTCACGCGCAGGGCGCGGGAAGAATGGCGCACCGAAGCAGGTAGAGAATGTAGCAGCCAAGCCTTCAGATGAACCCATTTCGGTAGAGCCCACTTTCGCAGTGTAGCCTGACAAGAAATGGTACGCGGCGGCTTCTTTGGAAAGAATCGATACGGGCGGCAATACGCCAGACATATCGCAGGTCAGGAAGACGATAGCGTTAGGCTCACCAGCCAGGTTCTCCGGTACACGCTTTTCAACGTGCTCTAGCGGATAGGCGGCACGAGAGTTCTGGGTCAGGCTATCGTCGGCATAATCCGGCTCGCGACGATCGTCAAGTACAACGTTCTCCAGTACGGTACCAAACTTAATCGCGTTCCAGATAACCGGCTCGTTCTTCTCAGAAAGGTCGATACATTTAGCGTAGCAGCCACCTTCCATGTTGAAGACGATACCGTCGCCCCACGCGTGCTCATCATCGCCAATCAGGTAGCGCGCTTGGTCAGCGGAAAGCGTGGTTTTACCCGTACCTGAAAGACCGAAGAACAGGCAGGTTTCGCCGTCTTCACCAACGTTTGCAGAACAGTGCATCGGCAGAACGTCAGCTTCTGGCAACAAGTAGTTCTGCACAGAGAACATTGCTTTCTTCATTTCACCGGCATAGCGCATACCAGCAATCAATACTTTGCGCTCGGCAAAGTTAATAATGACACAGCCATCAGAGTTGGTGCCGTCGCGGCTGGGGTCACACTCAAAGCCCGCGGCGTTTAGAATCGTCCACTCATCTTTAACTGCTGTGTTGTATGCCTGCGGGCGCACAAACATGGTGCGGCCAAACAGGTTTTGCCAAGCCGTTTCTGTGGTAACACGAACGGGCAAGTAGTGTGTGTTATCACTGCCGACATGCAGTTCGGCTACGAAGTGCTCACCGCTACCCAGATAGTCTTCTACACGTGCCCACAGCGCTGAAAATTTCTCAGCATCAAACGGGCGGTTCACGCTTCCCCAGTCGATGCTATCGCGAGTAGAGGGCTCGTCGACGATATAGCGATCTTTCGGTGAACGCCCTGTGCGCAGACCGGTGTTTACCACCAGCGCACCGTTAGCCGACAGGCGGCCTTCACCACGGGCCACGGCGCGCTCGATCAGTTCGGCGCTGCTAAGATTAACGTGGGCTTGGGGAGCGGCTTGAGTCGTGGTCATGTCGATTCCTGGGTCTCGAATTTACCGGGCGTCAACGACGCCTTGAGAAATCATCTCAGCCGCTTATTGTTTCCAATACCATGGGCTGAGTGCGCTGAAGTCCGGCGCATTATGGCAAAAAGAAAGCCCCCAGGAAACGGGGGCTTTCATCAAATATCTTGTAGTTAAACTACTACAATGACACTACATTTTGTGTTGCAGCGCAGTATATTTTCAAACAACCGTTCGGCAGGCATCCTATAGGCTTTGCTATGACTAGCGCGGTACCTATACGACTTCAATACTCATGCCATCATCTGCGACTACACAATCAATGAATCACCGGGGGTGGCGCGTCCGGATTTTCTAATAAAATTTCAATCTCTGCTGCTGTGTAGTGATATTTCGTGTGGCAAAAGTGGCATTGCGTATCGATTGCGCCTTCTTCACGCAAAATATCGCGCAGTTCCTGTTCGCCAAGCGTGTACAACGCATGACTCATTCGCTCCCGCGAGCAGGTGCAACCAAAGCGTAGTGCTTTCGGCTCGAACACTCTAACCGTCTCTTCGTGATAGAGCCGATACAGCACTTCGCGCTGCTCCAGCCCCAGCAGCTCTTCAGCCTTAATGGTTTCAGCGAGATGAACGCTGCGCTCCCAAGCATCAACATCTTGATTTTGTGAGGCATCGGGCAGGCGCTGAAGCAGCAGCCCACCTGCACGCTCGCCGTCAGCCGCGAGCCAAAGGCGTGTTGGCAACTGTTCTGATTGGCCAAAGTAGGCTTCTAGGCAGCCCCCCAAGGTAGCGTGATCAAGCGCAACAATACCTTGATATCGATGCCCTTCCCTTGGATCTAGGGTAATCACAATTTGGCCTTCACCCACCAGCTCTCGGAAACTGGCATGTTCGCTGGGCAGCACAGCGTCTTCCGCGATTCGCGCGATCGCACGCAGCTCACCACCGGGGTTGGACTCGGCCATTAAGAGTGCAAGCGAGCCTCGTCCACGCACTTCAATGCTTAAGGTGCCGTCTAGTTTTACCGTGTCCGTTAGCAAAGCGACCGCCGCCAGCAGCTCACCCAGCAATTCATTAACCGCTGGTGGATAGGCGTGACGGTCTAACACCTCATGATAGGCAGTGCTGAGCGTGACGATTTCACCACGCACGTTGGTTTGGTCAAACATAAAACGTTGGATTTGATCAGACATAAGGAAACCGCCGGAGAAGTAGAGAGAAGGCTTACCGCCATGACGAATAAATGCGTGTTTAATCGCCCTGTTGGCGCTGGAAGCGCTGGATATCACGCCGTTGTTTTTTATCAGGGCGTTTGAGTGGGTGCTGCATGGCTTCATTGATGAGACGACGAGCTTCAGCTTCTTTGGCTCGACGTTGCACGCTTTCCTCGGTTTCAGCGTAGAGCTTACGCGCTTCTGGCGCGCCGCGACGCTGGTCGGAAAGCGAAATCACTTCCACCTCAAAAATATCCCACCCTTGGGGAACGCGAATAAGCGCCCCCAGCTCGACATTTTTGCTGGTTTTGACGCGGCCACCGTCATAGTGAACTTTACCGCCTTCTATCGCTTTTTTAGCCAGGGCACGGGTTTTGAAAAACCGTGCGGCCCATAGCCACTTATCCAAGCGAACGCTGTCGCTCATTAACGCTCTCCTCGCTGCCCTGGCAGGTTATCTGGCAGCAGTTGGGCAAACCGGTCTAGGGCAATAAACTCCTGCAGTTCTTTTTCAGGCCGCTGGCTATTTGGCTGCTTAATACCCAGTAAGTGTTTAATACCAAACTCACGGGCACTTTCGAGTACGCGTGCGTTATCATCGATAAACAGCGTACGCGCTGAATCAAACGGTTCTCGCTCTTGAAGCGCAAACCAGAAAGCCTGCTCCTCTTTTGCAGCCCCCACATCTTCTGATGAGATGATGGCGTCGAGGTAGTTTTCCAACCCTGTCAGCGGTAATTTTAGCGCGAGGCTGGCACGGTCTGCGTTGGTCGCTAGAATGACACGGGGGTGGGTTTGCTTCAGCCAGGTTAAAAAGTCTAGTGCGTCACTACGCAGGCCTATCAAGTGCTGTACTTCGCGTTTCAGCGCCACGATATCCACCCCAAGTTCGCGGCTCCAGTACGCAAGGCTGTACCAGTTCAGCGTGCCCTGTTCACCGATAATGCGCGCACGCAGCGCTTCTTGGCTCGCTGCGTCTAGCTGATGAAGCTCAACATAGCGTTTTGGCAGGTGCTCTAGCCAGAAATGGCTATCGAAGTGCAGATCCAGCAGCGTGCCATCCATATCGAGTAGGACAGTATCAATCTCGCGCCAATCAATCATTGCCGCTCCAGTATGAAAGAGTAAGCATGCTATTGTAGCGTAACCCGTTTTTTGCAGCCACGGAGGCATGATGTCACTCCACGACGCTTCAACAGGCAATACCCCACATGACTACCTGAAAAAGCCGCAAATCTTGGCGCGAACCAACGTCGCCAAAAGCCGTTTATTCCAGATTGAGTCGCTTGACTTGCGCTTTTCTAATGGTGAAGAGCGCCAGTTTGAACGTTTAACCGGCGCAGACCGAGGCGCGGTAATGATTATTGCCATGCCCGATCCAGAGCATGTACTGCTTATTCGTGAATATGCGGCGGGCTTTGAAGATTATGTGCTGACGTTGCCAAAGGGGCTAGTTGATCCCGGCGAAGATATTGTCACTGCAGCCAACCGCGAGCTAATGGAAGAGTGCGGCTTTGGCGCGCATCGCATTGAACCGCTGGTGGAGTTATCGCTTGCGCCTAACTATATGCGCCACCGCATGCAGGTACTCATCGCCACCGATCTTTATCCCAAGCGCCTGCCGGGCGACGAGCCAGAGCCGTTGATTGTCGAAACCCATGCCATTGAAGAACTGCCGGCACTGCTATTACGTGACGACTTCCACGAAGCCCGCGCCATAGCCGCGCTCTATATCGCAAGGGATAAGCTACGCGAAGAGAAACGTAATAACGCAATGGATTTGTTGTAAAGCCGCGCTGCTTTTGCGGGTGCGCTGACGCTTACACCGCACTACAAAACCTAAGGACTCAATAAGTTATGTAGCGCGTATATGGACTCCTCCTCGTCTGCAAGCACAAAAGG